>JAKDNL010000689.1 GCA_030451825.1 Pseudonocardia sp.
TGCTGCGCTTGTCGGGCGCCGCCTGGGTGGGTTAGGGGGGGTGTGGGGTTTTTTGGTGGGCCGTTGGGCTATTTCCGCGCACGAGGGTTCCCACCGGAAAGGCCGCACCCGCCCGGGTACTGTTCGCTCGTCATGAGCGCGACCCTGCACGCCACCGGTCTGTCCGCCGGTCACGGCGCACGAACCCTGTTCTCCGAGCTGGACCTCGTCGTCGCGCCGGGCGACGTGATCGGGCTCGTCGGCGCGAACGGCGCCGGCAAGTCCACCCTGCTGCGGCTGCTGGCCGGCGAGCAGCCCCCGGACGAGGGCACGATCACGCTCGCTCCGCCGGACGCCACGGTCGGGCACCTCCCGCAGGAGCCGGACCGCCGCCAGGGCGAGACGCTGGCCGCGTTCCTGGCCCGGCGCACCGGCGTCGCCGACGCCCTGACTGCGATGGACGCGACCGCCCAGAGTCTCGCCGACGGCGCCCCCGGGGCGGACGACGCCTACGCGTCCGCTCTGGACCGGTGGCTCGCCCTCGGCGGCGCCGACCTCGACGAGCGCGCCGCGCAGCTGCTCGCCGACCTCGGCCTCGGCGTGTCCCCGGAGGCGGCGATGGCCGGCCTGTCCGGTGGGCAGGCCGCCCGCGCCGGGCTGGCCGCGTTGCTGCTCTCGCGCTACGACCTGCTGCTGCTCGACGAGCCCACGAACGACCTGGACCTCGACGGTCTGGCCCGGCTCGAGGAGTTCGTCGGCGGCCTGGCGCGCGGAGGGTCGCGCGCCACCCCGGCCGTCGTCGTCAGCCACGACCGGGAGTTCCTGGCCCGCACCGTGAACCGGATCGTGGAGCTGGACCTGGCCCAGCAGCAGGTCGGGATCTACGACGGCGGCTACGAGGCCTACCTGGCCGAGCGGGAGGTCGCCCGCCGGCACGCCCGCGAGGCCTACGAGGAGTACTCCGACACGCTCGGCGGCCTCAAGCAACGCGCCGTGATGCAACGCAACTGGATGGCGCAGGGCGTCCGCAACGTCCGTCGCAAGGCGGGGTCCGAGCCGGACAAGAACATCCGGGCGATGCGCAAGGAGACCAGCGAGAAGCAGGCCTCGAAGGCCCGTCAGACGGAGAAGGCGATCGAGCGCCTGGACGTCGTCGAGGAGCCCCGCAAGGAGTGGGAGCTGCAGATGACGATCGCGTCCGCGCCCCGCTCCGGTGCGGTCGCCGCCCGGGCCGACGCCGCGCTCGTGCGGCGCGGGGAGTTCACGCTGGGCCCGGTGACCGCGCAGGTCGACTGGGCGGACCGAGTGGTGATCACCGGCGCGAACGGCTCCGGGAAGTCGACACTGCTCGGTGCGCTGCTCGGGCGGCTCCCGACCGAGTCCGGGTCGGCCGGGCTCGGCGCCGGGGTGCGGGTCGGGGAGATCGACCAGGCACGCGGGGCGTTCCTCGGACCGGAGACGCTGCTGCGGTCCTTCGGCAACGAGGTGCCGGACTGGCCGGAGTCCGAGGTGCGCACGCTGCTGGCGAAGTTCGCGCTGACCCGCGAGCAGGTGCTGCGGCCGGCCGCGTCACTCTCGCCGGGTGAGCGCACCCGCGCGGCGCTGGCGCTGCTACAGGCCCGCGAGGTGAACCTGCTGGTGCTCGACGAGCCGACGAACCACCTGGACCTGCCCGCGATCGAGCAGCTGGAACAGGCCCTGGAATCGTTCGCCGGGACCGTCCTGCTGGTCACCCACGATCGCCGGATGCTGGACACGGTCCGCGCGACCCGGCGCTGGAACGTCGAAAGCGGCGGGCTGACGGAGCGCTAGCTCCATCGGCCCGCCGCGTCACGTACGGGGGGTTCTGATCAGGCGGTCGGCTCGGAGGCGGCGTCCGCCTCCGCCTCCTCCGCGTCGCCCTGCGACACGATGGCGAACCGCAGCTCCTCCTCACCGTCCTCGCCGGGGACGGCCTGCACGTCGAGCACCTTGTCGTCGAGGATCTGGGCGGCGGCGGGCTCCAGGAACACCGCGACACCTTCCCCGCGCAGCACCGTGTCCTGCTCGTCGGCGGACTGCGCGAGCGCCAGCTCCAGGCCCTCCTCGGGCTCCGGAGCGGTGATCCGCAGGCCGCCGTCGTCCGGCAGCTCCGCGTCGGTGCTCAGCGACTTGATGGCTTCGGCCGCGTTCTCGGTGATTGCCAACATCGGCCCCACCGTACGGAAACACCCCGGGCCGACGCAGCCCGGGGCGCGTCCGTTCGGCGCAGTCACGCCTGCGCTCGGCGGATGCCGGCACGACGATCGTCAGCGTCGTCGCGTGCTCATCCGGCGTCGTTCGGGTCCGCCCCGATGCGCCGGTCGGCGTTCATCCGGTCGATCGCCGCGACGTCGTCGCCGGTGAGCTCGAAGTCGAAGATCTGGAAGTTCTCCTGCACGCGGGAGAGCGTGTTCGACTTCGGGAAGACGATGTTGCCGTGCTGGATGTGCCAGCGCAGCACGACCTGCGCCGGCGACCTGCCGAGGCGCTGGGCGATCGTGGCGAGGGTCTGCTCCTCGAGCAGGCCCTTGCCCTGCCCGATCGGGCTCCACGCCTCGGTCGCGATGCCGTGCCGGCTGTTGTAGTCGCGCAGCGCGGCCTGGATCAGGTGCGGGTGCACCTCGATCTGGTTGACCGAGGGCACGGTCGAGGTCTCGACCGCGAGCCGGGCCAGGTGCTCCGGGTTGAAGTTCGAGACGCCGATGGACCGGGTCCTGCCGGCCTTCTTGGCGTCCTCGAAACCCTGCCAGGTCTCGACGTAGCGGTCCTGCTTCGGCTGTGGCCAGTGGATCAGGTAGAGGTCCACGTGGTCGAGGCCGAGCCGGTCCAGGCTCTCGTCGAGCTTCTTGATGGCGTCGTCGTGGGAGTGCCCGTCGTTGTTCAGCTTGGTCGTGACGAACAGCTCGTCACGGGGGATGCCGGACTCGGCGATCGCCCTGCCGACACCCTCCTCGTTGCCGTACATCTGCGCGGTGTCGATGTGCCGGTAACCGGTGTTCAGGGCCGCCTTCACCTTGTCCGAGGTCTGTCCGGGCTCGATCTGGAAGACACCGAACCCGAGCTGCGGGATCTCCACACCGTCGTTCAGCTTGATCGTGGGAACCATGCACCGTGGTTACCCGGGAGCCCCGGTCGTCATGCGTCCCGCGACGTCGGTGGGTCAGAGTGACCCCTCCATGATCGGCGCAACCGGCACCTGGGCGCCCCCAAAGTCGGGGTTCAGGCCGGTTGGCCCCAGACCCCCGGGGCGGGGGCGGGGCCGACCGGCCCGCCCC
>JAKDNL010000690.1 GCA_030451825.1 Pseudonocardia sp.
GTTTTGTTTTAAATTCGCCGGGTGGTTGGCTTTTGTTTTGGGTTTGTTATGTTGGTGGGGCGCTGAATGGTGTTGCGGGCGCCCCTCCCGGCGTCCGGCCGTCCGACGGCGGTGGCGGGCACGAGGAACGGGGGACCGGACATGTGGCTGAGGGTGCTGGGATCGGCGGCCGGAGGTGGTTACCCGCAGTGGAACTGCCGCTGCCCGACCTGCCGGGCGGTCCGCGAGGGAACCCGGCCGGCACGGGCACGGACGCAGTCGTCGATCGCGGTGAGCCCGGACCGCGAGCGGTGGTTCCTGTTCAACGCCTCCCCCGACATCCGGGCGCAGTTCGAGGCGTTCCCCGGGCTGCACCCCGGCGACGACCGGGCCACGCCGCTGCAGGCGGTGCTGCTCACCGACGCCGAGATCGACCACACCCTGGGGTTGCTCCTGCTGCGCGAGGGGCGGGGGATCCGGTTGCACGCCACCGAGGCGACGCACGCGACGTTGCGCTCGGGAACCGGGGTCCTGACCACACTGGAGCGGTACTGCCCCATCGAATGGACACCGGTCGTCCCGGGACAGGACGTGTCGCTGGGTGGGATCTCCTACCGGGCCTTCGACGTCCCCACCGCCAAGCACGACCGGTTCGGCACCGGAGCAGATGACGGCCGGGTCGTGGGCTACCGGCTGACCGACGAGTCCACCGGCCGCGCCGCGGTGTACCTGCCAGGCGTGCAGGAGCTCACTCCCGCCGTGCTCGCCGAGCTCGAGGGCATCGACTGCCTGTTGATCGACGGCACGTGCTGGCAGGACGACGAGATGATCCGCCTCGGGCTGGCGCAGAAGACGGCCCGCGACATGGGCCACCTCTCGCTCGGCGGCCCCGGCGGCAGCCTGGAGGCGCTGTCCCGGCTGCCGATCGAACGCAAGATCTACATCCACATCAACAACACCAACCCGATCCTGCTCGAGGACTCGCCGGAACGGCGTGCGTGCGAGCAGAGTGGGATGGACGTGGCTTACGACGGTCTCGAAGTGGAGGTCCACGCACGATGACGACGACGGTGACACCCGCGGCGGAGACGGGCCCGGCCGGAACGAGGTCGGCGGAGGTCGAGGGCCTCGTCGAGCAACTGCGCGCGCACTCGCAGAGCTACCACAGCGCGCACCCCTTCCACCTGCGGATGAACGAGGGTGTGCTGCGCCCGGACCAGATCCGCGGATGGGTGGCGAACCGCTACTACTACCAGGAGATGATCCCACGCAAGGACGCGGCGATCCTGGCGAACTGCCCCGACCCGGTGGTGCGCCGGCGTTGGATCCGCCGCATCACCGATCATGACGGCGAGGCGGACGGCGAGGGCGGCATCGAGGCGTGGTTCCGTCTGGGCGAGGCCTGCGGCCTGACCCGCGAGGAGATCGCCGACCACCGTCACCTCGTGCCCGGCGTGCGGTTCGCGGTGGACGCCTACGTGACGTTCGCCCGGACCCGGCCGTGGGTGGAGGCCGTCGCGTCGTCGCTGACCGAGCTGTTCGCGCCGGACCTGATGGCCGAGCGCCTGGCCGCGTTCGAGAAGTACTACACCTGGATCGAGCCGGACGGCCTGGCCTACTTCCGGGCCCGCCTGTACCAGGCGCCGCGCGACTCGGAACACGCGCTCGAGGTCGTCACCGAGCACTGCCGCACCCCGCAGGACCGGGACGCCGCGGTGGCCGCGCTGTCGTTCAAGTGCGACGTTCTCTGGTCCATGATGGACGCGATCGAGCAGGCACATGGCGGGTGACGGTGGAGTTCCCTCCCCTGCACCGGCCGCGCCGCCGGCCGTCGGGCCGCCGGCCGTCGGGCCGTCCGGCCGTCCGGCGCTGTCGCGGCACGTCCGGATGCGCTTCGACATGACCCGGGAGCGGTACGTGCTGCTGGGTCCGGAGTCGGTGATCGTGCTCAATTCGACCGGCGCGGACATCCTCGGCCTCTGCGACGGACACCGGAGCGTGTCCGACGTCGCGGCGGCGCTGCAGGAGCGTTACGACCGGGTGGTCGACGACGAGGTGGCGGCCTTCCTCGCCCGGCTCGTCGCCAAGAGGTGTGTGGAGATCGATGATGGATAGTGACACCAGGGTGGACAGACCCTTCGGACTGTTGGCCGAGCTCACCTATCGGTGCCCGCTCGCGTGCGCCTACTGCTCCAACCCGCTCGAGCTCGCCGCCTACGACGACGAGATGAGCACGGCGGAGTGGCAGCGCGTGTTCACCGAGGCCGCCGAGATGGGTGTGCTGCAGTGCCACCTCTCCGGTGGCGAGCCGCTGCTGCGCCGCGACCTGACCGACCTGGTGCGCACGGCCGCCGACCTGGGCATGTACACGAACCTGGTGACCAGCGCGATCGGCTTCTCGCGCAGCCGCGCGGAAGGATTGAAGGAGGCCGGGCTCGACCACGTCCAGGTCAGCGTGCAGGCCGACGAACCGTCCACCTCGGACAGGATCGCCGGCATCCCGTCGTTCGAGCGCAAGCTCAAGGCGGCCGCCGTGGTGAAGGACCTGGACTGGCCGCTGACCGTCAACGTGGTGCTGCACCGGCAGAACATCGACCGGGTCGCCGAGATCATCGCGCTGGTGGAGGAGCTCGACGCCGACCGGATCGAGCTGGCCAACACCCAGTACTACGGCTGGGCGTGGCGCAACCGTGCCGCGCTGCTGCCGAGCCGCGACCAGCTCGCGGGGGCCGAGGAGGTCGTGCGCGCCGCGCGCGAGCGGTTGAAGGGCCGGATGGAGATCCTGCACGTGCTGCCCGACTACTACAGCGAGTACCCCAAGCCCTGCATGGGCGGGTGGGCCGCGCGCCAGCTCACGGTGGCCCCCAACGGCGACGCGTTGCCCTGCCCGGCCGCGCAGACCCTGCCGCTGCCCCGCGCGAGCGTGCGCGAGGACTCCCTGAAAGCGATCTGGGAGGACTCCCCGATGTTCACCGCGTTCCGCGGCACCGGCTGGATGCAGGACCCCTGCCGGACGTGTGACCGCCGCGAGCTCGACTTCGGCGGATGCCGCTGCCAGGCGTTCCAGCTCACCGGCGACCCCGCCCGCACCGACCCGGTCTGTCACCTGTCCCCCGACCACCACCTGGTGACCGACGCGGTCGAGGTGGCGAACGCCGCGGGCCGGCAGGCGGACGAGGAACTGGTCCCCCGCCCGCACCGAGCCTGACCGCTCGCGAGGCCCTCCGCGTCCGTCCCTGCGCCGGCCCAGGGACCCGTCCCGGCAGGAATTCGCTCGCCAACCGAATCGGTTG
>JAKDNL010000691.1 GCA_030451825.1 Pseudonocardia sp.
CGACCCGGCCGGGGTGACGCTGGGGGCGCTGCACGGCCCGCACCGGCCACGCCGGCTGCCGCCCTCGACGATCACCGACGACGAGCGGGCCGCCGTGCTCGCGGTACTCAACTCCGAGCTCTACCGGGACCTGGCGATCCCGCAGGTGTGGGCGCGTGAGCTCGACGAGGGCCGTTTCTGGTGCTCGCAGCGGAGCATGTACCGGATCGCCCGCGACGCCGGGCAGAGCCGGGAACGCCGCGCCCAGGCCACGCACCCGCCGCGGGTCCGCCCCGAGCTGGTCGCGCACGCCGCGGGCGAGGTGTGGAGCTGGGACATCACCGCGCTGAAAGGCCCACGGAAAGGCGAGTGGTACAAGCTGTATGTGGTGCTCGACATCTTCTCCCGGTACGTCGTCGGATGGCTGGTCGCGCACGCCGAGGACGCGATCGTGGCGAAAGACTTCCTCGCCGACGCCGTCGCCCGCAACGGCGCCGCCCCGCACACGATTCATGCCGACCGGGGCGGTTCGATGACCTCGAAACCGGTGTCCGAGCTGATGCTCGATCTCGGGGTCCGCCGCTCGCACTCACGGCCGCGGTGCTCGAATGACAACCCCTACTCCGAGGCGCAGTTCAAGACGTTGAAGTACATGCCCGACTTCCCCGACCGGTTCGGCTCACTCGCTGATGCCCGCGTGTTCTGCGAGCGGTTCTTCGCGCACTACAACCACGAACACCGTTCTCTGGGGGTCCGGGACCTGTTGCAGGATGTCGCCCGATCCGGGTGATCTTGCCGGTGGTGCGGTGGTTCTCCGTGGGTGTGGTGCTCGTGGCTGGTAGTCGTTGCCGGCCACGAGATCGGAGTACAGAGGATGCGGGCGTTCCTGGTGAGGTTGCCGTCCGGGCAGCGGTACTGGACGGTGCTGGATGAGGATCTGTCGGTCGTCGGCGAGGCGGACGCGTTCCTGCGGCACGTGCGGTTCGGCCGCGACGGCTCGGAGCTGACGACCAGGGCATACGCGGGCGGGATCGCGCTGTTCCTGCGTTGGTGCGCCCGCTCGGGCCGGCACTGGCACGTCGGGGTGGAGCATCTGGGCCTGTTCATCACCTGGCTGCGACACGCTGGGCCGCAGGTCAGCGGCGCGGACGCGGCGCCGGGCGGGCAGGTGCTGGCCGGGCCGGGTAGGGCGCCGGTGCGCGGCGCGCGGCGGGTGAACGCGGTGTTGTGTGCGGTGCGCGGGTTCGTCTCGCACGCGGTGACCTGCGGGCACGCCCCGGGGGGACTGTTGGCGCTGATCTACGAGCTTGCTGATGAGCGGGACCTGCCCGAGCAGGCCCGCGGCGAGGACGCTCGGATGGCGTGGCGGATGCGGGCGCGGCATCGGCTGCGGGAACCGGACGCGGACGTGGACCGGGCCGACGACGCGGACATCGTGGCGCTGCTGCGGGGGTGCCGCTCGGCGCGGGACCGGCTGATCGTGCTGCTGATGGCGCGGGCGGGGCTGCGCCGCGGCGAGGTGTGCGGGCTGCGCCGCAGCGATGTGCACCTGCTGCCTGACTCGCGCGCGCTGGGGTGTGAGGTGGAGCGGGCGCACCTGCACGTGGCCCGGCGGGACAACCCGAACGGGGCGTGGGCGAAGTCGCGTCGCCAGCGGGTGGTGCCGCTGGACTTCCTGGTGGTGCAGGCCGTCGACGGCTACGAGTTCGAGCGCCTGGCGGTGGTGCGGGCGGGCGAGTCGGACTTCGTGCTGGTCAACCTGTTCCGCGAGCCGGTCGGCGCGCCGATGCGACCGGACGCGATCAACGAGTTGATGACCGCGGCGTCGCGGCGGGCCGGGCTGGACCGTCCGGTCCGTCCGCACCAGCTGCGGCACGCGTTCGGCAGCAACCTCGCCGATGCCGGCGGCGGCCTGGACGAGATCGCCGAGCTTCTCGGGCACGTCTCGATGAGCTCCTCGCAGGTCTACCTGCATCCGGACCGGGGCCGGTTGCGCGAAGCGGTCGAGCGGGTGCCCAGCCCACGCGAGCTGACCGGAGCCGACCGGTGACCGCCGCGGCAGCGGCGGGCCCGGGGGTGCCGGTGAGCTCGGCGGCACCGTCGGGCACCGCGGTCACGGTGAACGACGCGACGCACGTGTCCGCCGCTGCGGAGCGGGTCGACCGGCACGCCGCCCGGATCGCGGCGCTGATCGACCCGGGGTTCCTGACCGAGGTCGGGTGGGACCCGGACCGGCTGCTGCTGGCCCCGCCGCCCGGTCATCGGCTGCTGGTGCGCCCGGTCTGCCGAGCTGCGGGCTGCTCGGCCACCGCGCCGACCCGGGCCCGGACCTGCACCGGCTGCCGGCGCCGGCTCGCCGAACACGGCCTCGGCGACGACGAGATCGCCTCGCTGCCCGCCCGCGAGCAGCCGCTGCGCGCCCCGGATGCCTGCGTGGTGGAGGGCTGCGCGCGGGAGTGGTCGTCGTCGCGGACGCAGCTGTGTCGGTCCCACGCCGAACTGCAGCACCGGCTGGGGATCACCGTCGCGCAGCTGCGCGCACACCCGCTGGCCCGCCCCCTGCCCGGCTGCGGGCCGTGCGCGGTCGCGGCCTGCCCGCGGCAACGCCGTCACCACGACGGCGCCTACTGCGAGGCGCACCAGCAGCGGCTGCGCGCGCTCCGCCGCCACGACCCGGGCGTGGACGAACAGCGCTGGCGGGTGACCGAACCGGCGGTCGGGCGAGGCGGACAGGTCAGCCTGCGCGGGCTGCCCGCGCTGGTCATCGCGCAGGTGCTGCTCGGATTGCAGCAGCGCTGCCGCCTGGACGCGGTCCAGACCAAGGAGGCCGAGCTGCGGACGTTCTGCAACGAGCTGCGCCGCCGGCAGGTGACCACGATCGTCGATCACGTCCTGGCCGCCGACCCCGACGGCAGCTACCAGGCGGTGGTCAACTCGCTGATCACCCACGCCGGTCGGGCTCTGTCCACACCGGACACCGAGATCGTGAAGGATCAGTGGGATCTGGTGGTGTTCGGACACTGCGGGACGCTGTCGTTCACCGAGATCAGCCAGCCGTGGTTGCGGGCGGTGACCAAGCGGTGGGCCGCTGATGACCTGCCCAGACGTCGGATCCGGGCCGGGCGGCGGACCAGCGGCGGGCTGACCGTGCGCCATCATCTGGGGGCGGTGGCGCGGCTGTCGGAGTCGCTGCGCGTCCGCCCCGACCGCGGCCTGCACCCCGCGGCGCTGGGCCGGGTCGACATGGACGGCTTCCTCAACCGGCTGGCCTTTCCTGGAATCGGGCGGGC
>JAKDNL010000692.1 GCA_030451825.1 Pseudonocardia sp.
CAGCCCGTCGCACACGCACAGCCCGTCGCACACGCACAGCCCGTCGCACACGCACGGCCCGACGCCGCGCTCGCCCCCGTGCCCGACCCGGCCACCGAGGACGACACCCTCACCACGGACCCCGCCCGGACGGCCGAGGGCCAGGATCCTGCCGGACAGGCCGGGCCCCGCGAGGACACGACGACGATCGGCCACACCCGCGGGGACCTCTCCGCCCCGTCCGACGAGCGACCGGACCCCACGACACCGGCGGCTCCGCGCACGCCTGCGGGCGACGCCCCGGCCTCGACCGGCCAGGCGCCCCCGGACGTCGCCCAGGACTCTGTCCCGCCCCCGTGGTCGGCCGCCCGTAGCGAACCGGTCGGCACCGGACTCGAACCCTCCGGCGACGAGCCCGATCCGGCCGGCGGTGCGGGCGAGCGCGACACCGGGGCGGCCGAGCCGATGTCCCGCGCCGTACGGCAGGCACTCGCCGCCCGGGCCGTGCAGCGCGCCCGGCGCCAGCGGGACGACGGCGGCGCGGACGACGCGCCGGACGTCCCGGATCCCGCCGAGACGTCCGATCAGGCGCGGGAGTACCCGCTGACCGTCGTGCCCTCCACATCGGCCCCCCAGGGTGCCGGACAGGTCGACCCCCGGGACCGGTTGCTCTCGGTGCTGCTCGCCGACCCGGCGCGGGCGGTCGGCGCGACGGCGGACCTCGACGAGGCCCGAGACCGGATCGAGAAGCTCGGCGACGTGCTGCGGCGGCGTCGCGCCGACCTCGCCGTCGTCGTGCGCCGGCTGCACGACGCGGGCCTGGACCGCGAGCAGATCGGCCGGCTGGCCGGGATGGGCGGCGACGACGTCGCGGCGATCCTGGATGCCCGCACCGGCGACGGCGCGGACGGCCCCCGGCACACCTGAGCCGGCCGGCCCGCCCGTTCCTGCCGGTCGGGGATCAGCCGGTGACGACGATGCGGACGGTCGAACCGGGCCGCGCCTGCGCCAGCAACGCCAGGTCGTCCGCTTCCAGAACGGCGATCACCGGGTAACCGCCGGTCGTCGGATGGTCGGCCAGGAACACCACCGGCGAACCGTCCGGCGGAGCCTGGATCGCCCCGACCACCATGCCCTCGCTGGGCAGCTCCGCCCCCCGGTCGGGACGGCGGCGCGGTGGGGGTCCGTCCAGCCGTACCCCGATCCGGTTCCCGGTCGGGCTGACCGACCAGGTCGAGCCGGTCAGGTCCCCGGTCGGGTCGGTGAACCAGTCGTCGCGCGGCCCCAGCCGGGCCCGGATCCGTACCGCGCCCGGCGGCACCGACACCGGCACCGGCCCGGCCGGCGGGACCGGGCCGGTTGCCCGTCCGACCGCCAGCACGTCGCCCTCGGCGAGGGGGTCCGGCCCGAGACCGGAGAGCAGGTCGGTGCTCGCGCTCCCCAGCGCGAGCGGCACGTCCAGGCCGCCGCGCACACCGAGATAGACGCGCACACCGCCGTCCGGGGCGCCGATGGCCAGCTCCGCGCCGTCCGGGACCCGTACCGCGGCGTGCGAGGACACGGCCCGCCCGTCCACCCGCAGGTCGACCGGGGGCCCGGTCACGGCGATCGTGACCGCGTCCCGGGCCCGCAGCCGCGTCCCGCCCAGCAGCAGCTCCAGGCCGGCGGCGCCCACCGGGTTGCCGACCAGCCGGTTCGCCAGGTCCAGGGCCGGACGGTCCAGCGCACCGGACGGCGGCACTCCCAGGTGCGCGTGCCCGGGGCGCCCGTGGTCGGTGACCAGGGCCTGTGGCCCGGTGGCCAGTACCTCGAGCCCGCGCTCGTTCACTGCGCCTCGAACCGGACGCGGTCGCCCGGTGCCAGCCGGGCAGGCGGGTCGGCAGCCGCGTCGAACATGGTCAGGTCGGTGCGCCCGATCAACCGCCAGCCGCCGGGGGACCGGCGCGGGTAGACGCAGCTGTAGACGTCGGCTAGCCCGACCGACCCGGACGGGACGGCGGAGCGGGGACTCGCCAGCCGGGGCTGGCACAGCTGCTCCGGGAGACCGGACAGGTAGCCGAAGCCCGGCGCGAAGCCGCAGAACGCGACCGTGAACTCGGCACCGGTGTGCAGCGCGACGACCTCGTCGGTACCGATCCCGGCGGTGTCCGCGACCAGCTGCAGGTCCTCGCCGTCGTAGACGACCGGGATCGTGTGCCGGGCGCCCTCGTCCGCGCCGGCGGCCGACGGGTCGACCTCGGACACGGCGTCCCGGACCCGGTCCAGGCCGGTGCCGGCCAGGACCTCGACCAGCACCGTCCGCGCGGCCGGCACCAGCTCCACGACCTCGGGCAGCGCCGCGGCCCTCAGCGTCCGCGCGGTGGCCGCGACCTCCTCGGCCGAGTCCAGCTCCAGCAGCAGGGCCCACCTGCCGCAGGCACGCACACGCGGCCGGACGGCGGCCACGCTGCTAGCCGACCACGCGGTGCAGCAGCGCCGACAGGTGCGGCTGCAGCTCCTGCCCGACCATCGCCCGCTCGTCGACGTAGGCCAGGTCGCCCTGGTTGACCAGCCCGTAGAGCCGCTTGGCGCCGGTCACCTCCTTCGCCGAGGGGGTGCGGGCGACGGCGTCTGTCTCGATCTCCCAGGACCGCAGGTCGCCCTTGGCGCCGTAGTAGACCTCGACGACGCCGGTGTGGTGGGCGATCAGGACCTCGATCGAGCCGTCCGGCTGCGGCCGCCAGAACCCGGACTCGCGGGCGGCCGGGCGGATGATCTCGCCGTCCTCGCCGAGCAGCCAGGAGCGCGCCTCGTAGCTCAGGAACGGACGGCCGTCGTGGGCGAACGCGATCTGCTGTCCGAAGTGGTACGGGCCCTCGATTGTCGGGTAGACCACCTCGCCGGTGCCCCGCCACACCCCGACCAGCGGCAGCAGGCTCAGGCACTGTTCGTGCAGGTCCGGGCCGAGGCGCAGGTTCGCGGTGTCGTCGGGGATCGGCAGGTCGTCCCACTGCGGCCGGTTGCGCTGCGCCGAGTCCGGCGCGGCGTTGCGCGGACCGCTGATCGTGGTGGACAGCTGCGGGTCGTCGGATTCGGTCACGCGTGGGGCTCCTCAGAATTGTCCGCGACGGCCGTGGTGGGGGCCGGCGCGACCGGCTCCACCACGAACAACCGCCGCAGCAGGTAGCAGGTCCACGCCGCCGTACCGGCCGTGAGGGCGATCAACAGCCCGGTGGAGAACCAGTGCACGGCGCGCCAGCATAGTCGCAGCGCCGAAATCCGTGCGGCCGAGGCATCGTCACCCCCTGCG
>JAKDNL010000693.1 GCA_030451825.1 Pseudonocardia sp.
TCGTACGGATCGGTCGGGTGGTTGGGCAGGGGCTGCGGGCGGGGCGTGCGTGGGGCGTTTGCCTCGGCGCGCGTGGAGGTGCGCATTGCAAAGCCTGCGGGCGCTGTCCTCCGTGGGCGAACAGCCATCGCGTCGATTCTGTGTAAGCATGTAATCACTGCACCGGGTGTTACTGCATCGGGGCACGGTGACGACAGGAGTGACGTGATGGGACGGATGCACCGAGGATGGCCGGGGTCGGGCGGACGCGGGTCGGGCCGGGGCGGCTGGCAGCAGGCCGACCTGCCACCGACCGACGACGTGGCGGCGTGGTTCGCCGGCCGGCTGCCGGGGGACTGGTTCAGCGGTGACCCGGAGGTGACCGCGGATCGGGACGAGATCGTCGTGGTCGGCGAGCTGCCGGCGTTGGACACGCAGTACCCGGACACCGACGCGGGCCGGACCGATGCCGCGGCGGCCGAAGCCGGGCGGATCTCGCGGTTCCGGGAGGACACCCGCGACACCCGGATCGGGATCGCTCAGCAGGCGGAGAGCCGCTACCAGCGCAAGGTCGCCTGGGGAGCGCGGATCGGCTCGACGAGCGAACTGTTCACGACGGTGTCGGTGCCGGTGATGACGCGTCTGCGCCAGCCGGAGCGGATCGTGCTCGACACGCTCGTCGACGCCGGCGTGGCGCGGTCGCGCTCGGATGCGCTGAGTTGGGCCGTACGCCTGGTGGGCGAGCACGCCGACGACTGGCTGGCCGAGCTGCGCGCGGCGATGGCGCGGGTGGACGACCTGCGGGCGAACGGGCCCGACGCCTCCGACGGCGGCGGTAGCACCGGATGAGCCGTTAGCGGGAGAACAGCACCAGCCACACGGCGACGTGGTGGCAGAGCCAGGCGAGCACCGTCGCGGCGTGGAAGAACTCGTGGTACCCGAACGTCGCCGGCCACGGGTCCGGGCGTTTGAGGGCGTACATGACCCCGCCGACGGTGTAGAGGACGCCGCCGGCGAGGAGCAGCACCAGCGCTGCGACACCGCCGTTGCGCATCAGGTCGGGCAGCACGAACACGGCCACCCAGCCGAGCGCGACGTAGATCGGAACGCCGACCCACGCCGGGGCGTGCGGCCAGGCCATCTTCAGGGCGACCCCGCCCAGGGCGCCGGCCCAGACGACGATCAGGACCCAGGTCGCGGTCCCCGGGGCGAGTGCGAGCACCGAGACCGGCGTGTAGGTGCCGGCGATGAACAAGAAGATCATCGAGTGGTCGAGGCGACGCATCAGGGTGCGATGCCGTGCCTGGGTCCAGGTCCGGCGGTGGTAGAGCGCGCTGACGCCGAACAGGCCGAACGTGGTGAGGCTGTAGACCGCGGTGGCCAGCGCCGCCGACGTGCCGACCAGCGCGCCGGCGACGCTGATCAGCGTCGCGCAGGCGACGACGGATGCGAGCAGGCTCCACAGGTGCAGCCAGCCCCGCATCCGGGGCTTCGGGGGGACTCCGACGTCCGTCGTGGTCACGGCTCCCCACGGTACGGCAGGCCGGTCCGACGCCGGGCGGGCGGAGACTAGGCTCCTGGGCGTGGCCGTTCGTGACCTGCTCTATTCGGTGTACGAGCGCAGGATCCTGCGTCAGCTCTCCGGCGCGGAGAGCCCGCGGCACGTCGCGCTGATCCTCGACGGGAACCGGCGCTGGGCGCGCGACGCCGGGCTGGTCGACGTCAACGACGGGCATCGTGCAGGCGCGGCCAAGATCGCAGACCTGCTCGGGTGGTGCTCCGAGGCGGGGGTCGAGATCGTCACGATCTTCCTGCTCTCGACGGACAACCTCACCCGCTCCCCCCGCGAGCTCGAGCCGTTGCTGGAGATCATCGGGGGCGTCGTCGACGACCTGGCCGGCCCGGACACGCCGTGGCGGCTGCGGGTGGTCGGGGCGATGGAGCTACTGCCGCCCGAGCTGGCCGAGCGGCTGGCCGCGGCGGCGACCCGCACGGCTGGACGCGGCGGGCTGCAGCTCAACGTGGCGATCGGCTACGGCGGACGGCAGGAGATCGCCGACGCGGTGCGCAAGATGCTGCTGACCGCGGTCGAGGCCGGGCGGACGATCGAGGAGCTCGCCGAGACCCTCGACGTGGACCACATCGCGGCGCACCTCTACACCTCCGGGCAGCCTGATCCGGACCTGGTCATCCGGACCAGCGGTGAACAGCGCCTATCCGGCTTCCTGCTCTGGCAGTCGGCGCACTCGGAGTTCTGGTTCTGCGAGGCGTACTGGCCGGAGTTCCGGCGGGTCGACTTCCTCCGCGCGCTGCGCAACTTCGCGGCCCGCCACCGCCGTTTCGGAAACTGACGAAAAGTCGGGCGTAACCTTTTAGGCTGCGAATCGTTAAGGGTCTTTCGCTCTACGAGAACGGGCCCCGGGACAACGTCCCGGGGCCCGTTCTCGTAGAGCTACGGCAGAACTATCAGCCCTGCTCGATGTTGTCGCCGCTCTGCTGGCCGCAGTTCACGCCGCTGTCGATGGAGCCACCGGCCAGGCTGCCGGCCTCGCTGTCCGCGGAGCCGCCGTCGCCGGACTCGGCGTCGCCGCCCTCGCCGATGCCGCGGGTCACGTCGCCGCCGTCGGCGGACCCGGTCAGGCCACCCAGCGCACCCGAGGCGGCCTGGGCCAGGGACTTGACGGCGTTGTCCGACGTGCAGATCTGCGGGTTCAGCGCGTTCACGTCGTGGACGTTCACGAGGCCGACCTGCTCGTTGCTCTTGTCGACCACGTTGCTGGCGCCGCCGTGGTGGCCGCCCCACTCGCCGCCGTCGCTCTTGTCGCCGGCGAACGCCAGCGGGCTCACCGCGAGCAGGGTCGCGGCGCCGGCGGCGACGACAATTCCAGCCTTCTTCAGCACAGTACGTCTCCTGTTGAGTCGGAGAGCGGGTCAGGGGCGACCGCACTCTCAGTACTTGTCGATGCTCGAACCGGGGAGCCCGCATCGACTGCGTTCAATCTAACCAGTGAACTGTCGGACGCACAAACTGACCCTCCGTATTTTTTCTGTGCCGGGTACGTCGATTCGTGTACCAGGGAAAATGCGTCGACCACGAGCGGTCGCGCGGCGTGTCGCGGAGGTGGCTGCGCGTATCGACCGCGTCCGCGGCGATCCCGTACGGAGTTGCCGGACCCACCCAGGCGATCCGCCCGGCACCGCCGACGGGGCCGAGACCCGCCCAGGCGCGCAACGAACGTGGCATCCGTCGCGTCGAACGCAACGAAAGCCACGCTCGTTCGACGT
>JAKDNL010000694.1 GCA_030451825.1 Pseudonocardia sp.
GGACTGCGGGTCGTAGCCGGCGAACGTGTTGAACCCGGGCAGCTCGCCGGTGTGACCGTAGTAGGGCCCGAACCGCGCGAGCGCGAGGCCGTAGGCCGCGGACTGCGGGTCGGCGGGGTCGGTCGGCTGGACGCTGTCGAGCCGGGCCTGCTGCATCGTCGGGCTGAGCAGTCCTCCGCCGACCAGCGCCCGGACGAACGTCGTGAGGTCGTCGGCCGTCGAGATGCCGGCGCCCGCGCTCCACGCCCAGGACGGGTTGGCCAGCGTCACGTCGATCGGCGCGAGGGTCCCGGCACGGGCCGCGGCCTGCTTCTCCGGCGACAGCACGGTGGTGTCGATCGTCTCGACGTTGGTGCCGTAGGTGTAGCCCTCGGGATGCGGTCCCGGCAGGGCGCCGGACGTCGTCGGGAACGACGAGCCCGCCATGCCCAGTGGGGTGAGGATGCGTCGCCCGATCTCCGCCTCCAGCGGGCTGCCGGTGATCTGCTCGACGATCCGGCCGAGCAGCACGGTGTTGGTGTTGGAGTAGAAGAAGCCCTGTCCGGGCGGGAACTCCACCGGCTGGGCCAGGCCGATCCTGATCAGTTCCTCGGGGTCGAAGACCGCCGCCGGGTCGGCGTCCATCCGCCGGTTCACGTCCAGCGAGGCCGTGTAGTTGCCCAGGCCGCTGCGCATCGAGAGCATCTGGCGGATCGTGATGTTCTGGCCGTTCGGTACGTCGGGCCGGTACCTGGCGACGGGGTCGTCGAGCCGGATCCTGCCCTCGTCGACGAGCTGGAGGACGACGGTGCCGGTCCATGTCTTGGTGACGCTGCCGATGCGGACGTGGTCGGCGACCTGCACCGGGTCGGTGCCGCGGTAGGTGCGGGTGCCGATCGTGGTCGTCCAGTCGCCGAGCTCGGGCGAGCGGACCGCGGCGGCGGCGCCGGTCACCAGCATCTCACGGGCCTGCTGCTCCAGCTCCGGCTGCAGCGCCGCGCCGTAGGCGGGCACGGGCGGGCCGCCGCGGTGCCGCGGCCTGATCCCCACAGGCCGCCGTCGCCAGCAGGACGCCCGCTGCGGCCAGCGCGGTCAGCGCGAGCTGCGGGCGACGGGA
Organism: Pseudonocardia sp.; assembly: GCA_030451825.1. GTDB lineage: Bacteria > Actinomycetota > Actinomycetes > Mycobacteriales > Pseudonocardiaceae > Pseudonocardia. The sequence goes on from JAKDNL010000694.1 coordinate 1,097, forward strand.
ACGAGGAGGCACACTCATGATCCGGTCCTTCCGTCGGACGGGGATGGAGTGGATCCGGGCGACGAGGCTCGCAGCAGGTCGTCGATCACGGCGACGAGACCCATCCAGCCCGCGAACTCCCGGCCGCCACCGCGGTCGTCGTACGCGCGCCCGACTGGGGACTCACCGTCGAGCCGGATCTCGAGGTAGATCGCCCTGCTGTCCACGTCGGTCAGCCTGCGCGCCCGGGCCCGGCGAAAGGACCCGGGAACACCCCAGACCCGGGGCCGCGAGGACACGCAGGCCGGCGGCCGCGGCCCGGCGGCGCACCTCCACCAGCAGCCCGGTCTTGCCGATGCCGGCCGGGCCCTCCAGGAGCACGACGACCCCCTCGCCGCCGGCGACCCGGCGGACCGCCGCGTCCACGGCGGTGATCTCGTCCTCACGCTCCAGCAGCGGCCCCGTCGTCCCGCCCCACGAGCCTCCCACCGATCGAGTGTCGACCATCCGGGCCGGCCCGTCGAGGGCGTCGGGCCATCAGCGCGCTATTTGACGGTGAACCCGGCATCGACCGGCAGGGTCACCCCGGTGACGTAGCGGGCCTCGTCGGAGACGAGCCACGCGATCGCGTTGCTGATGTCGCGCGCCTCGACCATGTCGACCGGAAGCAGGTTCGTCAGGGCGTTGCCGATGTCCGGGGACGAGGACAGGAACTCCTGCATGGCCTCGTTGACGATCATCGGCGTGTTCACGCCCGTCGGGTGGACGCTGTTGACCCTGATGCGGTGCGGGGCCAACCAGTTCGCGTACGAGCGCATCAGCCCGACCACGCCGTGCTTGGCCGCGACGTAGCCATCCATACCTCCGGAGCCGTTCCCGCCTCGCCCGGTCAGTCCCTGCGTCGAGCTGGTCAGCACGATCGCGCCACCGTTGCCCCGGTCGATCAGGTACTGCACGGCTGCGTGCACGGTGTGGCGGACACCGGCGAGGTTGACCGCGATGACGTCGTCGAACGCGCGGATATGGTCGTCCTCCTGAGCCGACTGTGGGGCGATACCGGCGTTGGCGACAATGATGTCGACTGGGCCGAGTTCGGCCACGCCTTCGTCGACCGCGGCTTTGAGCGCGCCGAAGTCACGCACGTCGGCCTGCCGTGTGACGATCCGGCGGTCGAGTTCCTCGACCTCTTTCGCGGTCTGGGCCAGATCCTGCGGGGTCGCCATCGGGTACGGCACGCTGTCGATCTGCTTCGCGATGTCGACCGCGATGATGTTCGCGCCCTCCTCGGCCAGGCGCACGGCGTGGCTCCGTCCCTGTCCCCGCGCCGCCCCGGTGATGAAGGCGACCTTGCCTTCGAGCTTCCCACTCATCTCGACTCATTTCCGTGCAACGCCGGCGCCGGTCGCCGACTCCCACCCACCGGTCTACTCCGATCGCCACCGAGAGTGCACCGATTGCCCTCCGAATCGCTGACGCCCGGCGCCACTGGTTGGCGCCGACGAACCCGCTGCGGCGGCCGTTGGTCAGCCGGTTGAGTGCCAGCTCGTCGCCGTCCGCGAGCATCTCGACCCCAGGAACGCGGATCGGAAACCCCCGTCGGCGTCGACGGTGTAGCTGAGCGACTCCAGCGGTCCTCCGGCCGGTTCCGGACCGACTTCCGGCCCGAGACACCCGGACGGAAGACGCTTGCGGTCAACACTTTCGACCGTGCCGCCGGGCGCCGGACCCGACCTAACGTGGGACGTCGATCGCCAACGACGGGGGAGAGACCATGAGTTCGAGTCCGGGACGGACCTCCGGCAGGTCCGGGTCCACATATCGGGCCGCCCGCACGGTGGCCACGGCCCTCGCCGTGATCCTCGGCGTCTATCTCGTCCTGAGGGCCGCAGTCGAGCCGTTCGTCATCGACATGACCGATCCGTCCTCCTACCGGACGGGATGGGGTGGCCCCACATTGGCCGGCGTACTGACGGTCCACATGCTCCCCGGCGTGGTCTCATTGGGACTGCTGATCGGCTGGTGGCGCAGCAGACTGCGTGCGCAGAGTCGCCCGCGTGTCACCGCGCTCTCCGACTAGCCTGCCCCCGTCCGGAGGGCGCGCTGAGCGCATGATCGGCGGGGTCGTCGCTCCCTCGACACCCGGTCGAGGGGCCACGCGCCGGCTGTTGGGGCTACCTCGTCTAG
>JAKDNL010000695.1 GCA_030451825.1 Pseudonocardia sp.
CGCTGACACCGGCCGAGCTGCCGTTGTCCGCTGCCCCGCCGGAGGCGCTGACCGCGGCCCGGAACTGGACCGCGGCCTGGGTGAACCACCCGCAGGGCACCACGAACGAGCGCTGGACGGCCGGCATGCGCCCGTTCACCACCGACGAGTACCTGGGTGTGCTGGCCGCGGTCGACCCGTCGAACGTGCCGGCCACCGCCGTCACCGGCGCCCCGACGCCGACCCGGGTATCGCCGAGCAGTGTGCAGGTCGAGGTGCCGACGAACGCCCTGAAGCTCTCCATCCTGGTGGTCGACACGGATGCCGGTTGGCGGGTCTCCCGCTACGAACGGGCATGAGCACCCCGCTCACCCGCGGCCTGCGGCCGTTGCGCCTGCTGCTGCCGATCGTCGCGATCGGCGCGGTGCTGGTGCTGTTCCTGACCGTCGGGTTCCTGGCGTTCAGCCCGAATCTGGGCAACCAGTCCCGCGGTTCGACGATCTGCGACACCGGTATCGGCACCGTCGGCGAGGGCTCCGGCGGAGGTGGGGGCGGCGGTACCACGATCGACACGCTCACCCCGGAGCAGCGGGCCAACGCGCAGGCGATCATCGGCGTGGCGAAGGGGATGGGTGCTCCACCGCGGGCGTGGCTGGTCGCGCTGGCCACCGCCATGCAGGAGTCCACCCTGCGCAACATCGACTACGGGGACCGGGACTCGCTCGGGCTGTTCCAGCAGCGCCCGTCGCAGGGCTGGGGCAGCGCCGCGGAGGTGACCGACCCGCAGCACAGCACGTCGATCTTCCTCGAGCGGCTGATGGCGGTTCCGGGCTGGGAGCGGATGCCGGTCACGAACGCCGCGCAGATCGTGCAGCGCTCGGCGTTCCCGGACGCCTACGCCAAGTGGGAGAGCCTGGCCGCGAGCCTGGTCCAGCAGGTCGGCGACGTCGCGAACCCGACCGGGTGCGGGAGCGCCCCGACGGGCGCGCTGCCGCCGGGCGCGGCCGGCACGGCGATCTCGTTCGCGCTGCGCGAGGTCGGCAAGCCCTACGTCTGGGGCGCCACCGGCCCGGACGCCTACGACTGCTCCGGGCTGATGCTGCGCGCGTTCCAGTCCGCGGGGCTCACGCTGCCGCGCGTGTCGCAGGACCAGTACAACGCCGGCGCGCACGTCCCCGTGCGCGAGGCGCAGGCCGGTGACCTGCTGTTCTATGCCACCGACCGGTCCGACCCGTCGACCATCCACCACGTCATGCTCTACATGGGCAACGGTCAGATGGTGGAGGCCCCGAACAAGGACGAGCCGGTCCGGGTCCAGCCCGTGCCCTGGGAGTACGACGAGCTGGTCCCGCTGGCCACCCGCCCCGGGACGACGGCCAGCCCGGTCTGACCGCTGTCGATCTCCCTCCCGGACGCTGCCCGGGGCGGTGGGCCATCATGGCGCCATGCCCGATCCGACCGGACGCGCCTCCACGACTCCCCTGCGCGACTACCTGGACCGCCCGGCCCCGGGCGCCGCGGGCGAGGACTACCTGGTCGTCCCCCGGTCCGTGGCCCAGTCGATGCCGCTGCGCTGGCAGCAGGTCTTCACCGGCCTGCTGGCCGACCTGCACGACGCCTACGGGCACCTGACCTGGCCGGAGTACCAGGTCGGTGCGGCCCGGCGGGAGGTCGTCGCCGACCTCGACGACGACCAACTCGACGCCCTGGGCTGGTACACCGACCTCACCCCGGACGGGCGCCTCGAGTTCCACGACGCCGACGGCCGGCCGGTCGCGGACCCGGAACGTCAGCGGGTGCTGGCGCCGGTCCAGGACCCGATCCCGCCGGCCGCCGCGGGGCGGGTCGAGCCGCGCCCGGCTGCGCGGCGGTAGCGCGGGCCCGTGTCGTCGTGTGGGCCCGCTCCGTCCAGGGTGGCGGCCACCAGCTCGTCGACCTCGCGCAGCAGCCCGGCCCGGTCGATCGGCCCGGCCTGCACGACGTCCTCCCGGCCGGGGAGGCTGCGCAGCCGCTGACGGTGGTGCCCGGTCGCGTTGTGCTGCACGGTCAGCACGTGGGGGCCGCCCCGGTGCCCGGTGGGTGTACACGCGTTCGCCCCGATCTGGGCGAGCGCGTCCACCTCGTCGTTCGTGGCGGCCAGCGCCCGGGCCGCGGCGCCGGTCATCCCCCGCCGCATCAGCTCGACGACGAGCCGGTCGGCGTCGTCCCCGGCGTCGCGGACCGCATCGGAGAGCACCCGGGCCGGTACCCGGACCGTCGGGCCGGCCGCCGGGGTCAGCGGGCCGAGCAGCTCGACCAGCGACTCGGCCGCCCGTTCCGGCGCCACCCGGAGCAGCGCGACCTCGTCCTCGTGCCGCACGGCGAGCACGGCACCCGCTCGATCGACGGTCACCACCGCGCCGAGCAGGGCCCGGTAGCGGTGCAGCAGGTCCAGCGAGAGGGCGGGCCGGGCGAGCCGGTGCAGGTCCCGGGCGAGCTCGGTGTCGCGGCCCGGGTCGAGCCCGCGGGCACGCAGCCGGGTCAGCGTGTCGGCGATGATCCGGGACCGCTCCGGCAGGGTCCGGCCGTGGTGCGGCGGGTCCAGCGCGGGCGGTGGCGTGTCGATGCCCAGGACGTCGAACGCGACGTCGGCCTCGACGAGCGTGAGCACGACGGCCCGCGACCAGTCCGTGCTCACCGTGAGTCGTCCTCGTGGTCGCCCTCGTGGCCGTCCGCCGGGGCGCCGAGCACCGGCGGCGTGGCGTGCAGGTCGAGCTCGAACGCCTCGCTGCTGGGCAGCAGGTACCGGTTGCGGTGGTCCTGGTCCGAGCCCCGCCCACCCGCGCCCGTGCCGCCCATCGGGGTGACGCCGTGCGAACCGGGGCCGTTGCGCCCGGTGGCCGGTTCGGTGACCCCGCGCCCCGGCGCGGCCTCGGAGGCGCCGTGGCGGCCGAGGGCACCCGAGCCGCCTCCCGGCCCGCCCGCACGGGGTGCGGGTTCGCCGCCCCGGGAACCTCCGCCGGAGGTCCCGCCGGTACCGGTATCGGTACCGATGCCGCCGGGGATCCGGCCGGGCTGGTTGCGCAGCAGGTTACTGCCGAAGTCGGTGCCGGAACGGGGCAGCGGGAGGCCGGGCGTGCGCGCGATGCCGCCGGCGCCGTTCGAGCCCGACGGGGGGACCACACCCGGCAGGTAGCCGGTGCCCGGCGTGGACCCGCCCGTCGAGCCGCCTGTCGACCCGGGAGGCGCCGGCGTGCCCGGCGACGTGGCGTAGGGGGACGAGCCGT
>JAKDNL010000696.1 GCA_030451825.1 Pseudonocardia sp.
GCTCGCCCGCGCCGGGGACGCGGCCGCCGGGATCGAGGCACTCGAGTCACACGTCGCGGCCGTCCGGGCGGCGCGCCCCCTGCTGGGCGAGCTGCGGGCCGCGGTCGAAGTGATCATCGCGGCATGCCGCGAGCTCGACGGTGCGGTCGCCGACCGCGAGCGGGCCGAGGCGCAGGCCGCCGCGGCCGAGCAGCGGGCCGAGGAGGAGCGCGGCTACCGCGCCGACGCGCAGCGTGCGGCGGCCCGGGCCGAGTCGGCGTTCACCGTGGCACTCGACGAGTGGCGGTCCGACCCGCGTGCGGTCGAGTTCGAGCCGCCCGCCGAGCTCGGCGCCGACACCGTCACCGGCATCGGGCCGCTCGCCCGCACGGCCGCGGAACCGGTGCTGTCGCTGCGTCGCGAGGAGGAGAAGGTCGCCGGCGCCCGACGGGCCGCGGCCGCCGGAGAGCTGGAGACGGCGCGGATCCGCCGGGAGCAGGTGGCCGCCGAGCGCGACCCGGCGCCGCCGGAACCCGCCTGGGGCCGGGACCCGCGCGAGGCCGCCGACGGTGCGGCGTTCTGGCAGCTCGTCGACTTCGCCGGCGGCCTGGACCCGGACGCCTGCGCGGGTCTCGAAGCGGCGCTTCAGGCATCCGGCCTGCTCGACGCCTGGGTCCGCGCCGACGGCACGGTCCTCGACGGCGATCGCCGGGACACGGTGCTTCCGCTCGGCCCGGCCGTGCCGGGCGGTGCGATGCCGTCGGTGTTGGTCGCCGCGCCGCCGGCCGGATCCCCGGTCCCGGCCGCGGTGGTCGACGGGCTGCTGGCGCGGGTCTGTGTCGCCGGCCGGACCGGCGGTGAGTCTGCGTCGCCGGTCGTGTCCACCGGCGGTGAGTCGGCCTCGGCGGTCGTGTCGACCGACGGGGCGTGGCGGCTCGGCCCGCTCACCGGCCGCGCCACGAAACCCGCCGCGCAGTACATCGGCGCGACCGCCCGCGCCGCCGAGCGGGAGCGTCGGCTGGCCGAGCTGGACGCGGCGATCGAGTCCTCCACCGCGGCACGCGACGACGCGGCCGCCGCCGAGCAGGTGGCGCACGAGGCGGCGGGGGCGATCGAGTCGTGGCTCGCCGCCGTGCCGGGCGCCGATCCGCTCGTCGCGGCCTGGGCCGAGCTGGACGCGCGGACGCGGACGGCAGAGCGGGCCGACCGGGTCTCGACCGAGGCCGAGCAGGCCGCCACCGGGGCGCGCGGGATCGAGGCCGGTCGCCGCCGCGAGCTCGACGAGCTCGCCTCCGGGCACGGTCTGCCCACCGAGCCAGGCGCGCTCGCGGCCCGGCGTGAGGAGCTGCGGGATCTCGACGCCGACCTGGCCCGGCACGCGGACAACGCGACGTCGCTGGTGGCGCGGTTGCGCCGGTGGGCAGACGACGCGGCGGCCGCCGAGCACGACCTCGCCGAGTCCGACCAGGCCGGTGCCGCGCAGCTCGACGCGGAGCAGTCGGCCGAGGCCGCCCGGGCCGCGGCCGACGAGCTGGAGCAGACCGTCGGCGCGCCGGTTCGCGAGATCCGTCGCCGGATCGCCGAGGCACAGACCCGCGACGCCGAGCTGAAGTCCCGTGCCGGCGAGCTGGGCGAGCGGGTCGCCACCCTGCTCGCGCAGGGCGGCGCCGCCGGCCAGGCCGCCACCGACGCGGCCGACCGTCTCGCCGAGCACGAGCCGGTGCTGGCCGGGGCCGTGGCGACGCTCGCCGCGCTCGGCGACACCCCCGGGCTACTCGACTCCGGCCGGGACTCCGACCTCGATCTCGATTCCGGCCAGGACCTCGCCGATCCGGTGTTCGACCTGGCCCGCGGGTTCACCGAGGGCCAGCCGGTCCCGGCTGCGGTGCTGAGCACGGCCCGCCGTTTCGCCGAGCTGCCCGCCCCGGCGCGCGGTGGCACCGAGACGGCCGTCTACACGGCCTGGCAGGACGCGGCCAGCGGCCCGGCCGGCGATGTCGACCCGCGGGTCGGCGACATCGGCGGCGCGCTCGCCGTGATCGGCCGCGACGACACCGGCGAGCACCCGATCGGGGTGCTGGCGCAACGGCTCGCCGCCGCGGTCGCCCGGGACGCCGATCTGCTCACGGATCGGGAGCGGCGCCTGTTCGAGGAGCACATCCTCGGCGATCTCGGCGAGTCGCTGCGTGCCCGGCGCCTCGAGTCCGAGGAGCTGGTGACCGAGATGAACGCGCTCCTGCGCGGCGTCACCACCAGCCAGGGCATCTCGGTGCAGCTGCGCTGGGCCCTGCGCGACGACGTCGCCGCCGACGCCCGGCGCGCCGTCGAGCTGCTGGGCCGCCCGGTCGGCGCCCTGCTGCCCGACGAACGACGCGAGCTGCGCGACGCGCTGCACCGCCTGATCGAGGCCTCCCGCGCGGACGCGCCCGAGGACTCCTACTCCGAGCACCTCGCCCGCGCCCTGGACTACCGGCGCTGGTTCGCGTTCCGGATCCGCTACACCCGCCCGGAGAACGCCGGAGCCTGGCACGACCTGCACCGGCGTTCGCCGCTGAGCCAGGGCGAGCAGAAGGTCGTCTGCTACCTGCCGCTGTTCGCGGCCGCGGCGGCGCACTTCAGCTCGCTGGCCGGGGCCGCGCCGTACTCGCCCCGGTTCGTGCTGCTCGACGACGCGTTCCCGAAGATCGACGTCCGCACCCACCCACTGCTGTTCGGGCTGCTCGTGCAGCTCGACCTGGACTTCGTGGTGACCAGCGAGCGGCTCTGGGGCGACCACGCCACCGTCCCGTCGCTGGCGATCTACGAGGCGCTGCGGGACCCGGCCGAGCGCGGCATCGCGCAGTACCGGCACACCTGGGACGGGCACCGCCTGCAGGCCGTCGGGGCATGAGTACGGCCGCGACGCCGGGCTGGCTCGCCGACCCGGCTCTGGCGCGGGTCTGGTCGCTGCTGCGCGATCGGCTCGAGAGCCGGGGTCGCCGCCCCGAGGGCCGGGTCGTGCTGGGCGGGCTCAGCCGCGACGAGCGGCACGCCGCGTCCGCGCTGGTCGGGCGGCCGGTCACCGCGTCCCGGCTCACCCTCGACCTGGCCCATCTCGACGCCTGGCTCGACGAGCGCTCCGGGATCGGCGGGCTGGTCGCCGTCGTGGAGTCGGTCACCGGCGCCCCGGTGGCCGACCCGCCCCCCCCACCGGCCCCGCCCCCCCCGGCCCCGGCAGCCCCCCTGGGGCATGCCCCCCCCCGGCGCGCCCCACCGCCCACGGTAG
>JAKDNL010000697.1 GCA_030451825.1 Pseudonocardia sp.
GCCTGACCCCCGCGAGGTAGCCGCTCATGACGTCGACGAACCACACTCGGTCCGAGTCAAACAACCACACCCCCTGGACCCCGGACAGCGCCAGCCTCGCGTGGATGTCCACTCCCCCACCGTCATCGGGCACTGGCCCCGACGGCGCCGAGCGGCAGGAGACCGCCCCCACCGAGACTCGACCGGTCCCCGAGCCGAGCCCGGTCACCGCCGCCCGCGGCGAGGCATCGTTCCGCGAGGACACGCCCGAACCGGCCCGCGTCTCCGCGCCGAGCGCATCCGCACCGCCCAGGCCGGCACCGACTCCGCCGCCTGCCCCGGCGCCGGAGCGGCCGGCCGAGCACTACGGCGCGGCTGGGCCCTTTCCGGGCGGGCATCCCGAACCGTTCGTCAACGCCGTCCGGTCGCGGGCCACGGCCCCGAAGCAGGGCTGGCGTGCCGCGCTGTACCGGGCCACGGGCCTCAATCCCGGGCTGTCACGGACCGAGGAGCTGCTGATCGGGCAACAGCGCAAGATCCGCACGCCGATGGACGGCTCGCATTCGGTGATGGTCAGCTCGTTGAAGGGCGGTGTCGGCAAGACCACGGTGTCGGCGCTGCTGGCGTTGTTCCTGGCCGAAGGGCGTGGCGAGCGGGTCGTGGCCGTGGACGCCAACCCCGACGCCGGAACGCTGGGCGACCGCCTGGTCGGTGAGACCGAAGCCGCACAGCTAACCGTGCGCAAGCTGCTGAACAACCTCGACCAGATCCGTAGCTTCAGCGACCTGTCCCGCTACGTGCACCTGGTCAATCGCCTGCAGGTGGTGACCTCCGAGCAGGAACCCGAGTCGAGTGAGGCGTTCTCGCAGAAGGATTACGAAGCCATTGTGTCCGTATTGTCCCGATTCTGCCAAGTTCTGGTGACTGACAGCGGTACTGGCATTACGCATTCGGCGATGCAGGGCGGGTTGGCCCGGTGTGACTCGCTGGTCATCGTGGGGTCGCTGACCCAGGACGCAGCGTCACGGGCGGCGAAGACGCTGAACTGGCTGGCCTCGCGCCAGTGGTCGGACCTGGCGAAGAAGGCCGTCGTCGTGCTGTCTCAGGATCGGGACAGCACCTTCATCGACAAGCAGCCGATTCTGGATCACTTCCAGCAGCGTTGCCGCGCGGTCCTCACGCTGCCCCCGGACCCGCATCTGCAGGCCGGTGGGCAGATCGACCTCGACGCGCTCAAGCCGGCCACCCGCGCCGCCGCGCGCGAGATCGCCGCCACCGTGGCCGAGGGCTTCTACGGCTGCCCGACCTCGCTCGGGCGCCCTGCAGGGGAACGCCGTCCCGGCGTGGCCTGGTAATGCCCTCCCAGCTCTGGGCGCGGTTCGGGACCGCGCTGACGTTGTCGGCGTCGCTGGCCGGGTCCGCGTTGTCGCCGGCCGCGCCCGCCGACGAGGACGTCGAGTGTGGGTGGCGGATCACCGCCACCCACGTTCTCGCCGAGCTTGACGGTGACAACTCTGAGCGCGCGCAAGAGCTGCGCGAGGCCCTGATCGAGGTCGGGGCCGACGAACCGGACTTCGTCCCGGAGTCCTGCCATGAGACCGGCTCTGGTGGGACCGGCGACGACCAGAACCCGGGTTCGGGCAGTGGTTCTGGTGACGGTTCGGGTTCTGGTTCTGGTTCTGGTTCTGGTTCGGGGGATCAGGGGGCGTCGGCGGGTGACGCGTTCGACTGGGGTGATCCCGATGTCGTCGACGACTTCGAGAGCGCCGGGCTCGAGGGCTGGAACCTCTATGACGGGCCGGGCCACGCCGGCAACGGTGTCCGCTCCCCCGATGCGGCCACGGTGTCCGACGGCATCCTCACGATCAACGGCACTGCCGATGGCACCACCGGTGGGATGGCCTGGGGCGACTCCCAGCAGTACGGCCGGTGGGAGGTGCGGATGAAGGCGCCGCAGGGCGATGAGGCCTACAACGCGCTGGCGCTGCTGTGGCCGACCGCGGAGAACTTCCCGGTCGGCGGCGAAGTTGACTTCGCCGAGATCATGGATTCGAGCCGGCAGAAAGTCGAGTTGTTCCTGCACTACGGCGAGGACAACTCCCAGGTGCACGGCGAGGTGGAGGTTGATGCCACCGAGTGGCACAACTACGCCGTCGAGTGGACCCCGGACGGGATCACCGCATTTCTCGACGGCGAGGAGTGGTGGAAGACCACCGACACCTCGATCCTGCCGCCGGGTCCGATGCATCTGTGTCTGCAGCTGGACTGGTTCCCCGACAACGGCGGTGGCGGGGGCGAAGGCGAGGTCCACTACGACTGGGTCAAGCAGTGGTCGCTCGGTGAGGGCGAGGGTTCGTCGACCGATTCCGACGCCAGCGCCGGGTCCACCGATGCCGATTCCAGTACCTCGCTGACCGAGGAAGAGAACAGCAAGGGCGGGCGTATGGCCGCAGTCCGCTGATGCCACGGCGCGCCGCGCCTGCCCCCCGGTTCCAGTGCGCATCCCCGATCACGTCGGAGTCTTGCTATGCCCCGTAAGCGAACACGTCGCCCGTCCTGGGCCGCTCATGTCCCCCGCCCCACGCACGCGCCGGCGCTGCGCCGCTCCACCGTCGCGATGCTCACCGCCGGTGCCATGCTCGGGCTGACCGCCTTCTCGATCAGCCCGCTGCCGGCCGAGCTGGGCTTGACGGCCGAGTCGTGCAACACCGGCAAGGCGATGCGCCAGCTCGACGCCGCCCGCGAGACCCGCTCCCAGACCCGCGCCCTGCTGACCGATCTGGCCGTGAGCACCGACCCACGCGCGCAGGGCCTGGCCCGCGACATCGCCGGGTTGGGGTTCACCCCGGCCACTCACGAGCCGGGGTGGCGGCAGAAGGCGGTGGACGTCTCCGACCAGCTCAACGGCACCAGTGATCCGCAGCTGCGCGAGGTCGCGGTCCGGCTGGCCAAGGCCGGATACGGGCCGACCCCGGCCGATCTGCTGCCCAAACAACCCCCACCCCCCGACACCGACGGTGGGCCCCTGGAAGGGATCGGTCAGTCCCTCGGCGGCGCCGCGGACAGCGCGGTCGGCGCGGTGGAATCCGCGGGCGAGGCCGCCCAGAACGCCGCCACACCACCGGCGGCGGTGAGCAGCTCCGGCTCCGGGGGTGGCCCGGCCGCGGTGAACAAGGATCGGCAGGCCGAGCCGCCGCCGCCTCAAACCTGCATGGACCAGGCCGAGGCCACCGCCGCTCCGGCGGCAGCCGCTCCGGC
>JAKDNL010000698.1 GCA_030451825.1 Pseudonocardia sp.
GATCTGCCCACGGTCATCCCAGAGGCAGCCATGAGGCGACCCAACGGCGCCGGGCCAGTTGCGGTACGGATACTTCCAGGGCGCGCGGTCTGCTGCCTTGTCTGCCGCTTCGATCGCGGCCAGGTGTGCGGTGGCGGAGGCGGGCAGCCGGTCCGGTCCGGCGACGGCGGTGATCCGGGCGGCGAGCGCGCGGGCGACGTCCTCGGCGCCGAGCTGGCCGCGGGCGGTGAGCAGCGGGCGCCCGTTCTCGTCGCGGCGTCCGACGACGTTCGGCGCGTCGGCGCGGCGGTAGAGCGCCTCCTTGAGGTGGCCCTCCAGGAACCCCACCTTGTCCTCGACGACCAGGACCTCGTCCAGGTCGCCGGTCATCTCCGCGAGCGCCTCGCCGTCGAACGGGAACGGCATGTCCATCTTGATCAGGCGCAGGCCGAGGGTCTCCATCGCGGCCTCGTCGAGGCCCAGGTCCTCCAGGGCACGCAGCACGACGGCGTAGCCGGTCCCGGAGGCGAGCACGCCGAGGCGGGCGTCGCGGGAGGAGAACGCGATCCGGTTCAGGCCGGCCTCGCGGGCGTAGGCGCGGGCCAGGTCGAGGCGGCGGGTCAACATGTCGTGCTCGGCGTCCAGCGCGGCCGGCCCGACCAGCGCCGCCGGCGTCGGACGCGGGCTCGACGGCGGGTGCGGGATTCCCCGGTGCAGAGCGCCGACCTCGATCGTGGCGGACGCGTCGGCGATGTCGGCAATGATCTTCAGGCCGGTCCAGAGCCCGGTCGCCCGGGACAGCGCGACCGCATGCAGGCCCAGCGGGACGATCTCGGCGACGGTGCCGGGCGCGAGCAGCGGCATGGCCAGGCTCTGCGCCATCGGCTCGCACGAGCTGGGCACGGTCGAGGACTTGCTGGCCGGGTCGTCGCCGATCCAGGCCACGGCTCCGCCCAGCGGCGCGGTGCCGGAGAGGTTGCCGTGCCGGATCGCGTCCGCGGCGCGGTCCAGGCCGGGGTTCTTGCCGTACCAGAAGGCGGTGACCCCGTCGTGGCGACGGCCGGGCACCCGGTCCAGGGTCTGGCTGCCGGCGACGGCGGTCGCGGCGAGCTCCTCGTTGACCCCGGGTGCGAACACCACCCCGGCCGGGTCCAGGTACCGCGCCGCCCGGCCCATCTCCATGTCCACCCCGCCCAGCGGGGAGCCCTGGTAGCCGGAGACGAACACGCCGGTGTTCAGCCCGCGCGCGGCGTCGAGCCTGCGCTGCTCGAGCGTCAGCCGGACCAGCGCCTGGATCCCGGAGATCAGGACCCGGCCGGATCCGGCGGTGTAGGTGTCGTCGAGGGAGACGGCCTGCGCCGTGGTGGTGGCGGTCACGACGACGATGAAAGGCCGTCTCGGGTCCCGCCCGCAAGCGACTATGCGGAAATGGCTCCAGCGACGCAAGATATGTACGTGGATGTCACCGGAGCGAGGAGAAGTGTGCGTGAGTGAGATCGACGAGACCGACCATCGGCTGCTCGGACTGCTGCACGAGGACGGGCGCCGGACCTACTCCGAGATGGCCGGCGTGGTCGGGCTGTCGGTGGCCGCGGTGAAGCGGAGGGTGGACCGGATGCGCGAAGCCGGGGTGATCACCGGGTTCACCGTGCAGGTCGACCACTCCAAGCTCGGCTGGGGTGTGGAGGCGTTCACCGAGCTGCGCTACACCGGCCGCACCGGGGTGACCGACATCGTCGCCACGGCGGCCACGGTGCCCGAGGTCCAGGCCGTCTACACGATCGCCGGTGACCCGGACGCGCTGATGCACGTCCGGGTCCGGGACCTCCCGCACCTGCAGTCGGTGATCGACACGCTGCGCCGCGCCGGGACCGTCACCGGGACGAAGACGCTGATGGTGCTGGGGTCGTGGACGCGCGAGGGATGAGCCCCCAGCCGGCCGGCTCGACCCAGCCACGGTCATAGCCGCGCGGCAAACGGCCCGACCATGGTCAACGGCACGCCCGTGCTGTTCGACCACGCTTTCGCCGCACTCCTGTGCCGTTGACCTTGGCCGGCCGGGCCGCTGGGGCGGGCCGGGGTTGGCTGTCGTCGGGCGGTGGCATCCTTTCGGGACAGGGCATCGAGCGGGACGGAGCCGTCGTGGACGCGGACGTGATCGTGGTGGGCGGCGGGCTCGCGGGCCTGGTCGCGACGGCGGAGCTGGCCGATGCGGGCCGGAAGGTCCTGCTGCTCGACCAGGAGGGCGAGCAGAACCTGGGCGGGCAGGCGTTCTGGTCGCTGGGCGGGTTGTTCATGGTCGACACCCCGGAGCAGCGGCGGATGGGTATCACGGACTCGCCCGAGCTGGCGATGCAGGACTGGCTGGGCACCGCCGCGTTCGACCGCGGCGTCGACGACCCGTCCGGTGAGGACTTCTGGGCCCGGCAGTGGGCGACGGCCTACGTCGACTTCGCCGCGGGGGAGAAGCGGTCCTGGCTGCACGGCCAGGGGGTGCGCTGGGTCCCGGTCGTCGGGTGGGCCGAGCGCGGTGGCTACCTCGCCGACGGGCACGGCAACTCGGTGCCGCGGTTCCACCTCACCTGGGGCACCGGGCCGGGCGTGCTCGCGCCGTTCGAGCGCCGGGTCCGCGACGCCGCGGCGCGCGGGCTGGTCGAGTTCCGGTTCCGGCATCGCGTCGACGAGGTGCTCACCACCGACGGCGTCGTCGACGGCGTCCGCGGCGCGGTCCTCGAACCGACCGATGCGGTGCGCGGCGCCGCGAGCTCGCGCGTCGAAGCCGGGGAGTTCTCGCTGCACGCCCCGGCCGTGCTGGTCACCGCGGGCGGGATCGGCGCCGACCACGACCTGGTGCGCGCGAACTGGCCCGAGCGGCTCGGCACCCCGCCGGAGCACATGATCTCGGGCGTCCCCGAGCACGTCGACGGGCGGATGCTCGCGATCACCGAGCAGGCCGGCGGGCGGCTGGTCAACTCCGACCGGATGTGGCACTACACCGAGGGCATCACGAACTGGGACCCGATCTGGTCCCGGCACGGCATCCGGGTGATCCCCGGCCCGTCGTCGCTGTGGTTCGACGCCCGCGGCCGCCGCTTCCCGGCGCCGGTCTTCCCCGGCTTCGACACCCTCGGCACCCTCGAGGCGATCATGAAGACGGGGTACGACCACTCGTGGTTCGTGCTCACCCAGAAGATCATCGAGAAGGAGTTCGCGCTGTCGGGCTCCGAGCAGAACCCGGACATCACCGGCAAGGACCTC
>JAKDNL010000699.1 GCA_030451825.1 Pseudonocardia sp.
GCGGGCCCGGCCCGGGGCCGCCCCCCCCCGGGGGGGCTCACCGCCGCGCCGGGCCCCTAAACCCCGCGCACGAGGGTCAGATCTCCTCGTCCTCGTCGTCGGGTCCCTCGGAGCCGGTGGAGGCCGAGCGCACACCCTCGAGCTCGGCCAGCTCGCCGGCCAGGCCGGTGAGGTCGCCGCGGCCCTCCAGCAGCAGGGTCAGCGCGGCCACCCGCGTGCCGTCGGCGGTGAACGTCTCGCGCTCCACCGACACCTGTGCGACGGCGAAGCCGGCGCCGGTGCAGCGTTCCAGCACGGTGCGCAGGATGCCGAGGCCGTCGGTGTAGCGCAGACGCAGCATCGGCGGCTCGCGGCGTCGACGGCGGGTGGTCCGGGCCAGCGGCTGCAGGCCGCGCGTGACCGCGAAGTGCCCGGCGGTGGCGGCGAGCCCGAGCAGTGGGAGCCCTGCCCCGCAGGCGGTGCCGACGGCGGCGGCCAGCCAGATGGTGGCCGCGGTGGTCAGCCCGCGCACGGCGTCCTGCCGGACGAAGATCAGGCCCGCGCCGAGGAAGCCGATGCCGGACACGATCTGCGCGGCGACCCGGGACGGGTCGATGGAGATGTTGTCCTGGCCGACCAGGTCGGCGAAGGCGTACTTCGAGATCAGCATGAACACCGCCGACCCCACGCCGACCAGGGTGTGCGTGCGCAGCCCGGCGCTCTTCGCGCCGGCCTCGCGTTCCAGGCCGATCATCGTGGTCAGGACCAGGGCGAGCACGACCGGGAGCAGCAGCTCCCACTGCCGGGGGGTGGACCACAGCGGGGAGAACCACTCCGGGGGCATGACGGGGGTGCTCCTCTCGGGTGCGGCACCGGGCCGGCTGTGACGCGGCGGGACTCTGCGACGATCCGGCGCGTGCGGATCGACGTGGTGAGCATCTTCCCCTCCTATCTCGCGCCGCTGCGCGAGGCCCTGCTCGGCCGCGCAATCGAGCGCGGGCTGCTGGAGCTGGCGGTGCACGACCTGCGGTCCTGGACCCACGACGTGCACCAGGCCGTCGACGACTCGCCCTACGGCGGCGGTCCGGGGATGGTGATGCGCCCGCAGGTGTGGGGCGAGGCCCTCGACGAGGTACTCGCCGGACCGCCCGCGCGGCTGGTGGTGCCCACTCCGGCCGGACGGCCGTTCACCCAGGCCACGGCCCGGGCGTGGTCGGCCGAGCAGCGGCTGGTGTTCGCCTGCGGGCGCTACGAGGGGATCGACCAGCGGGTGCTCGACGACGCCGCGCGCCGTGTGCCGGTCGAGGAGGTGAGCATCGGCGACTACGTGCTCGTCGGCGGCGAGGTGGCCGTGCTGGCGATGGTCGAGGCGGTGGCCCGGCTGCTACCCGGAGTGCTCGGCAACCCGCGCTCGGCGGCCGAGGACTCGTTCTCTGACGGTCTGCTGGAAGGGCCCGCCTACACCCGCCCCGAGGTCTGGCGCGACCTCGCGGTACCGGACGTCCTGCGCAGCGGCAACCACGCCGGGATCGACCGCTGGCGCCGGGACCGGTCGCTGGAGCGGACCCGCCGACGTCGCCCGGATCTGCTGGACGCTCTGCCCGCGGACGCCCTGGACCGCGCGGACCGGGCGTTCCTCGACGGTCTGGACCGCCCCGCGGAGCCGGCTGGTCCGGCCGGGTGAGCAGTCGCCGACCCACCGGGTGTCCGGACCGGTCGGCGTGTCTGGCACTATAGACGGGTTGCCAGCGCCCGGTGCGGTACGCCGCGCCGGTGGGCGCACCCGCTCGAACTCACGGGACAGCGCTCATCCTGACGATCGGGTGGCCGCGGCACCGACGGACGAGAACCACGTACGACCTCGAGGACGGACCTTCGCGATGAACACCCTGGACGCACTGGACGCGCAGATGCTGCGCTCCGACATCCCCTCCTTCCGGCCGGGTGACACGCTCAAGGTGCACGTGAAGGTCATCGAGGGCAGCCGCTCCCGTGTCCAGGTGTTCCAGGGCGTGGTGATCCGTCGTCACGGTGAGGGCGCCCGGGAGACCTTCACCGTTCGCAAGATCTCGTTCGGGGTCGGCGTGGAGCGCACCTTCCCGGTGCACTCGCCGAACATCGACAAGATCGAGGTCGCGACCCGCGGTGACGTCCGTCGCGCCAAGCTCTACTACCTCCGTGACCTGCGCGGCAAGGCTGCGAAGATCAAGGAGCGTCGAGAGGCTCCTTCCGCGTCGTGACCGTCACCCAGTCGTGACGGTTCGGTGACGTAGCCTCGACCTGTGGCATTCCCCGAGCTCCCCGATGACCGCCGGGACCGACCCCGGCGGTATCGCGGCAGTGATGCCCCGTCGGCGGAGCCGGGTGAGCGGCGCCGCCGTCGTGACGACCGTGTCGACGAGCCGGATCGTTCCGACCGCCGCGGTACCGGTGCGTCCCACCGTCCGACGGGTGAGGGTTCCGATGCCGCGCAGGAGCAGGACTTCCTGCTCGGCGCCGCTCTGCAGCGGGGGGTTCCGGCCCGCTACGGCGCTCGACCGCCCGGTCCGGACGGCGAGCCCGTCGCCGAGCGGCCGCGCGGGAGCCGCTCCCGCCGCGCCGAAGACCGGGCGACCGGTACCGGCCGGCACGGCGGGTCCGCCAACGGGAACGGCTCGCACGGAAACGGTCACGACGCCAACGGCCACGACATCAATGGTCAGGGCGCTAACGGCCACGGCGTGACCGGCCAGGGCGCCAACGGCCAGGGTGTCAACGGTCAGGGCACCGGCTCGAACGGGTACGGGCACGACGGCCACGTCGACAGCGAGGAGCGCGTTCCGGACGAGACGTCCGGCTGGCGCCGGTCCGAACGGATCCGGGACTCCTACGCCTTCGACGGGTCCGGCCCGGACACCGGGCCGCGTCGCCGGCCCCCTCGCGAGGAGCGCCCACCGCCGCGCTCCCGCGCACCCGAGAACGACGACCGCGCCGGGTACGGCGACGACGATCCCGGCCCCCGGCGTCGTGCCGACGACGCGCCGCACTCCCGCCGCGCCCCCGACCCGGACGACGTCTCGCCACCCGCGCCCCCGCGCCGGCTCTCCGACGACTCCCCGCCACCCGCCGGCACCGGTTCGCACCGTGCCCGGTCCCGTGGTGGGCCCAGGGCACCGGACGGCCGCGGCCGCCCGGTGCAGGCGCGCCCGCATGACGCGCGCCCGGACGACGCGCGCCCGGCCGCGGCGCGCCCGGACGAGGCGCGCCCCGCCCCG
>JAKDNL010000700.1 GCA_030451825.1 Pseudonocardia sp.
CCGTGGCCTGCGTGGCTGTGCTTCTGGCCTTCTGTCTTCGGCCCCCCCCGCCCCCCCCCGCGGGGGGGCGCCCCCCCCCCCCCCCCACGACCGGGTTCGGCTCGATGACGGGCGCCCGGGTCGTCGAAGCGGGGTAGGTGGACCCGGGGTTCAGGCGTGCGCCGGGACCCGGACCGGGAGAGCGCTCAACTGCGTCTCGCCGATCAGGCCGGTGTGCCACCGCGGCTCCCCGACGACCTCGAGCGGGCCGCCGTCGATCAGTGCGGCCAGCCCGACCTCGAGCTGCATCCGGGCCAGCGCAGCCCCGAGGCAGTGGTGCACGCCCGGGGAGAACGACAGGTGCGGGTTCGGACGTCGAGCGGGGTCCAGCCGGTCGGGGTCGGTGAAGTAGGCCGGATCACGATTGGCCGCCCCCAGCGGGGCGATCACCACCTCCCCGCGTCGGATCCGGGTGCCACCGATCTCCACGTCGGTCCGGGCCCGGAACGGCCGGTCGGCGTTGCCGGCCGCGGCGGGATCGAGGCGCAGCAGTTCGTCCACCGCGCCGGGCAGCAGGCCCGGGTCCGCGCGCAGCTCCGTGGCGAGGCACGGAGTGGTGAGCACCCGTAGCGCGGACAGTCCGAACACCATCGCGGTCGGCACGTACCCGTTGAGCAGCAGCTGCCCGATCAGCCCGGTCACCTCGGCGTCGGAGAGCCCGCCGCCGTCGGCATCGGTCGCCCGGAACAGGTCGCCGATCAGGCCGGCCCCGTCGCGCTCGGCGTCGACGAGTGCGGCGATGAAGCCGAACAGCTCCATCCCGCTCTGCTGAACCGTCTCCTGGTCGGCCTCCCCGAACAGCGCGGTGACGTCGGTCGACCAGCGCGCGAAATCGGCGTGTGCCGTGACGTCCACGCTGATCAGCGCGCCGAGCGTGTCGATGGCCAGCGGGGCGGCGAGGTCGTGGATCAGCTCGATCGGTGCTCCGGATCCCCGGAGCCCGGCGACCAGGCGGTGCGCGGTGCGCTCGGCGGACGGGCGCAGCGCGGCGACCCGCCGGGCGCCCAGCGCTCCCGACACGAACCGGCGCAATCGGGTGTGCGGCGGTCCGTTCATCATCATCAGGAAGGAGCCCTGCTCGGCCGCCGACGCCTCAGCCTCGGTGCCCTCGGTCATGCCGGGGAAGTACCCGAGAAGCCCTGGCTCGTTCAGTGCCGCTCGCACGTCGTCGTAGCGGGTCAGCAACCATGCCGGCGCGCCGGCGAACTCGACGAGGCTGATCGGCTCGGTACGGCGCAGCTCGGCCAGGCGCGGCGGCGGATCGAGCGGGAACTCGGTCGGGAACGGATACGACGGCGGTGTCATCAGGTCGCCCCTCGGCTCAGGTTGCAATGCAGTCGCATTGTATCAAGGCGATGCAACTGCATTGGAGCGTTGGAACTGGATCGGTGACCCTGCTGCCACGCAGGCATGGTGAAGAGGGATGTCGTGACCGTCGATCGGTACCGGACCGTGGACCGGGGATGATGTCGTCGTGCCCCGCCAGGTCGACCACGCCCAGCGCCGCCGTCAGATCGCCGACGCGCTGTGGCGGGTTGCCGACGAGCAGGGGCTCGACGCGGTGAGCCTGCGCCGGGTCGCGGCCGAGGCGGGGGTCTCGATGGGCCTGGTGCAGCACTACTTCGCCAGCCGTGACGAGATGCTGCTGTTCGCGATGGAGGCAGTGGGGGAGCGGGTGGCCCGCGAGTGCGGCGCTGCCCTGGCCGAGATGGCCGACCCGGGCCCGCGGGACCGGGTCGGGGTGCTGCTGCGGCAGTGGCTTCCCGCCGACGAACAGCGCCGCCGCGAGGCACGTTCGCAGTTCGCGTTCCTGGTCGGGGGCGTCGGCGGCCCGGCGGGCACGTTTCTGCGGGACGGGATGGCGATGCTGCGCGCGCACGTTGAGGCAGAGATCGTCGCCGATGGACACGCGCCCGACCCGCGGGGCGCCACGACCATCCTGCTCGCCCTCGCGGAGGGCCTGTCCGCGCATGTCCTGGGCGGTCATCTGGCCCCGGAGGAGGCCGGCGCCGCCCTGGAAGCAGGCATCGCCTCCGCGTTCGGCCCGGCCTGACCGTCCCCCCCCGGAACACTCACGATCACCGTCCGTGGTCGATCTCGGGCCACCGTCCGAACAGGAACGTGATCGCGCCCTCCGGCGTTCGGGCGCCCACGACCCGCGTCGCAGCCCGGATCGATCACGGTCGCGGGCTACCGTGGGTACATGGCAGGACGGTCGGGAACGGGCAGGACCACCACGCAGGCCGCCGCCGGGCGCGGCGCGGGCGGGTCCCGTTCCGGCGCGTCCGCGCGGGGTTCGGGGCGCGGTTCGGCCGGTCGCGGTTCGACGGCGCGTGGTCGCGGTACGGGATCGCGCAGCCGCTCGACGTCGCGTCGTCCCCCGGCCAAGCGGCAGGGCCCGGACCTGATCGACCGCTCGATCGACGCCGTCGGGCGCGGGGTGCTGCGGCTCGGCCGTTCGACCGGCCGCGCCGTCGGCCGCACCCGCGACATCGACTCGGCGCACCGCCGCGACGGTCTCGGCTTCACGTTCCTGGTGCTGGCCGTGATCACCGCGGCCGGGGTGTGGTTCAGCGCGGGCGGCTCCGTCGGTTACTGGTTCAACTTCGCGGTCGGCTCCGTGCTGGGCGTCGGCGGTGTCCTGCTGCCGGTGATCCTGCTCGGCGTCGGGGTCGTCCTGGTCACGACGCCCGCGCACCCGGAGGCCCGGCCACGGATCGTCACCGGTGCGCTGCTGCTCGCGCTCGGTGTGCTCGGGCTGGTGCACCTGGGCTCCGGCGCGCCGACCGAGCCGGCCGGCTGGGCCGGTGCCGGCGGTGCGATCGGCTACGTCGCGGGTACCCCGCTGGCCAGCGGGCTCACATTGTGGACGGCGATCCCGGTGCTGGTGCTGCTCAGCGCCTACGCCCTGCTGCTGCTCACCGGCACGCCGGTGCGCGAGGTCCCGGCCCGGTTCCGCCGCCTGATGGGCGACGTGCCGGAGGAGGCGGCCGTGGACGAGCCCCGCACGGTGGCCGACGCCGTCGCGGAGGGTGAGACCGGGAAGCCGGCGCGGCGCCGCTCGTCGCGGCGCCGCCAGCACTCCGCCGAGGCCGACGCGTTCGGCGAGGACGGCGAGCACCAGCCCGCACCGGACGACCCGGAGGTGCCGGCGACCGAGGCGCCTGCGGGCCGGACGTCCAGCGACGGGTC
>JAKDNL010000701.1 GCA_030451825.1 Pseudonocardia sp.
TGCAGATCTTGACAATCCGCATTGTCCCAGGTCAGGGACACCTTTCCTTGTTCCGCCACCCCCGAAACCCGTGATCACGAGCCCGCCGTGAATACCCGGGGTCGGGATCGAGTCGGGCCCAGGCGAGGTGGTGGTCGGCGTCCACGGCCAGCTGGAGCAGGAACGCTCGGGTCGCGCGGCCGTTGCCTTCGCGGAAGGGATGCAGGGCGTCAACGTCGCCCCATAGCTCGGCCAGCTGTTCGATGAAGCTGTCGCGGTCGAGCCCGCGCAGGTGTTTCGCGCGGGCGAGGCGGCCGAAGATGTCGGTGGCGGCGGACTCGATGTGCTGGGGCAGGGCGAACAGGCTGCCCGGCTTGCTGATCGTCACCGTGCGGACCTGACCGGCCCACGGGTAGAGGTCACCGAAGATCGCTCGGTGGAACGCCTGAAGATGGGTGAGGTCGTAGCCGCCGAGGAGGCCGCGTTCGGCCAGCTCGGCCAGCGCGAGCGCGGTAACGTCGGCCTCGACGCGGGCGAGTTGGTCGGCGTCGTGGATGCCGTGGGTGTTCCGCAGCACGCGGGTGCCGGGGTAGACGTAGGGGTCTTCGAGCGGGTTGGGCATCGCTTCAGGCGGCCAGCGCGCTCAGGGGCCCGGGTCAGTCAGCCGCCTGTCGTGGGGGCAGCCAGCGTCTCGGCATCCTTGCCCGCGGCGATGAGCCGCCGTGCCGCGGTGAGCTGGTCGGTGGTCAGCTCACCGCGCGCCCAGCGGTCGAGCAGCGCCTGCACTGCCGCGCTCGGCTCGAGGTGCTCGGCGCGTACGTTGCCGAGCGCGTCCGCGGCGGCCTGGGTACGGGCGGGGTCCATGACGTCATCGTCGCAGGTCTGCGACCGTCGTCGTCGAGAACCTCGTTCTGCGCGGCAGCGAGGCCGGTGCGGTGCGCGGACGTCGCGGCCGACCCGAGCAGGGGCATGGTCAACCGCCGGGCGGCTCGTCGAGCTGCAGGAACGCGGCCTGCACCCGCAGCAGGTGGGTGACGGGGTGGGTCTGTTCGTAGCGTTCGAGCACCGCTACCCATTTCGCGGCGACGAACAAGGCCCGGGCCTGCGGGTCCTCGTCCAGGCCGCACTCCATCGCCAGCTCGGCTCCCGCGCGCAGCGCGGCGCGCTGGGTGGGGTAAACCCAGATGTCGAGGCGTCCGCCGCCGCTGTAGCCGCGGTGGGCCAGGGTCCACACCGCGGGTCGGCGTTCGGTGTCGACCGTGCCGTCGGGATGGTGGCACTGCGCGGCCACCAGCGGGCGGATGAAGGCTTCGGGGCGGCGCACGCACCGGAGGCTACCGAGCCAGGGGGTCGACTGCGCCGTCTACAGCCCGAGCATGGTGGCGGCGTTGTCCGCCCACGCGGACTCGATGCGGACGTAGGTGCCGACGGTGGCCAGGGATCGGTGGCGGGTCTGGTGGGCGATGGCGTGGTCGGTGGCGCCGCGCAGGTGGGCGAAGGTGACGAACCCGGCGCGCAGGCTGTGCGCGCTGTAGCCGGTGGCAGTGGGGGAGACGCGGTGCACGGCGGCCTGCACGAGATCGTTGATCGACTCCGGGTGCAGCCGGCGGGGCAGCGCGCGGTTGCCCTTGCTGACCGGGCGTAGCACCGGCCCGGTGGTGATCGTCGCGGCGTCCAGCCAGGTGCGCAGTGCGGTGACCGGGCACCGGGCGGGGTGCCCGGCACGGGGGAGCACGATCAGCTCGGCCTGCTCACCGCGCTGGTTGGTCTTGGACCGGGGCAGCGCGAGCACCAGGCCGTTGGGGTGCTCGGTGAGTTGGTCGACGCTCAGCGCGGCGAGCTCGGAGCGGCGCAGCGCGGCGAAGAACCCGACGAGCAGCAGCGCCCGGTCGCGCAGCCCGGCCAGGTCCGGTTCGGCCGCCCGCCCGCGGGTCTTCCAGGTGCGGACGGCGGGGCAGGCGTCGAGGACGTCGAGCAGCAGCGGGGGCATCAGCGGTTCGGCCTGCTCGGGGGGTGCGCCGTGTTCGCGGCGGATGCCTTCCCAGACCGCGACCACCCGGGCGTTGGTGGTCGGGTCGCGGTGGTCGCGCAGCTGGTGGGCGAACCGGATCGCGGACAGCCGCCGGCTCATGGTGCCGACCTTGGCCCCGGCCCGGGCGAGCTCGGTGAGGTAGCCCGAGATGGCCGCCGCGGCGGCCGGTAGGGGTTCGAGCCGGTGCCGGTCACACCAGCTGGTGAACTCGGCCCAGTCGCTGCGGTAGCCGCGCAGGGTGTTCGGGGCTCGGGCGGCTTCGACGTAGGCGGCCTCGTCGGCGGACAGGGGCAGCTCCGCGGCGAGGTCGAGCGCGGACGTGGTGGCGGGGCTGGGTACCGCGGGCGGACGGTCCACGGGTTCAGCTGGGTTTCGTCGCGGCCGCGGCCGGGTCGTCCACGGGCAGGTGTTGGCCGGCCCAGTGGTGGATGTGGCCGTCGAGGCTGGTGGCCAGGTTGTGCACGAACAGGACCCAGTCCCGCGCGCCGCGGCGATCGAGCGGCTCGGGGGTTTCGTCACGGTGCACGCTGGAGTTGCGCACCGTCAGGAGGCAGTCGAGTTCGGCGGCAACGTGGGTGACGTCGCGGCGTGCGCCGTCCTGGACGAAGGTGACGCGGTCGATCAGCGCCTCGCCGTAGGTCATCTGTTGCATCTTGCGGAGCGTGTCCACGCGCGGCGCGGGCATGGCCCCGCGGGTGGCCCGGGCTCCGTTCGGTCGGTAGGGGCCCAGCACGATGCGGCGCAGCTCGGCGGCGAGCAGGTCGACCGTGCCGGACTGTGCCTGGACCCAGGCTCTGTCGAGCTGCTCCTGTTCCGGCCCGGTGGGTCCCTTCCATCGTCCGGCCTTCTCGCAGGCCGTGGTGATCCTGTCCTCGGCGCCGGTGTAGTGGGTGTGCAGCTGGTGCAGTGCCGCCGGTGGCGCTCCGGCGAGGAAGGCCGCGGCGTGGGTGGAGTCGCGCAGTCGGTCGGCGAGCCAGAGGATGCTGTTCTCGGCGTAGGTTTCCCAGGCGGTGGTGCACAGCACCACGCAGGCTCGGTGGATGGCCTGGGCCCGGGGCGAGTCCCCGGCGGCGCCGCGGGTCGCCAGCACGGTCGCGGCCGCGTCGAGGGTGGCGTCGAGCTTGACCATCGCGTCGTTGGGCACGAGCAGCATTCTAGCGGCTGTTACCCGGGATTCCGTGCATTATCCCGGGTAATAGCTATGGCGCGACACCCGCGA
>JAKDNL010000108.1 GCA_030451825.1 Pseudonocardia sp.
ACGGGCGTGGGAGGAATTCACACCCTTCTTGAAGTACCCGAAGGAGATCCGTAAGATCGTCTACACGACGAACAACATCGAGTCGCTCAACTTCCAACTGCGTAAGATCACGAAGACCCGGGGGCATTTCCCCACCGAGGAAGCCGCGATGAAGCTACTCTACCTCGGCGTGCGCCACGTCAGTGGGCGCTACATCGACGGCGAAGGAAACGTTCGCCGCAAGGGCGAGCGCGGCACCGGAACGATGGGCTGGAAGGCCGCGCTCAACCACTTCGCCGTCATCTTCGGCGACCGGCTCGCCCTCTGATCGTCGTCACAGACAGTGACGAGATCCTGAACCCATCACCATAACGAAACGGATACAGTCGGCCTGAACTTCCACAAAAATCTTGACACGCTCTCCGCACCCGTTTACGGCCTTCGGCCGGCGAGACCCGACACGCCAGAGCGACCTGCCCGGCAATACTGCGTTCAAGCTTCTCCGGCTCCACCACGCCGGAGGCGATCCGGGACGCGACATGCCGACGGGCGAAGACATACACCGACTCCGACTGCAACGCCGCGACCTGGTGCTGGAGGCTCTCCAGCCGAGCGATCCGGTCGACCAGCTGGGCCTCCGAAACCGCGGCATCGGACAGGTCGGCTTCGGAGCATGACTTGACCACGAACTCGAGGGAGTCAAGGAAGTCGAACGCGGGCACGACAGATTCCGGGATGGAGCCCGGAACGGTGAAGTCGACGACCGCGGTCATGCCTCCATTCTATTCGAACAGATGATCGAATACCAGAAACTGTTTGCGATAGCGAATCCGGCTGTCATAAGGGTCGGGCGTCGAGCCGCCGCCTGGGTCAAGGTACCGGCGAGCCGACATTCTCGACCGATCGTTCTAGATAGGTCTACGGTTCACGGTGTGGCCAGGACCGGGCGCGCCAGCATCTACGCCACGTTCGGCAACAAGCGCGAGCTGTATCTCCGGGCGCTGGACCGCTATGCGGAGATGAAGGATCTGCCGCTGCACGAGGAGCTGACCCGGCCGGGCGCGGCCCCGTCCGCCGTGCGGGCGTTGATCCGTCGCGACGCGGCCGAAGCCGGGTCCGAGGGGCGCGCCGACGGGTGTTTCGTCACCAACACGGCAGTCGAGGTGGCCGCCCATGACCGCGACGCGGCTCGCCGTGTCGAGGCCAGCTGGGATGGCATCGAGGCCTTGTTGTGCTCGGCTCTCGTGCGCGCCGAGACCCAGGGGGAGCTGGCCGAGGGCCGCGATCCGCGGGCACTGGCCCGCATGCTGATCGTCCTGATGCAAGGAATGCGGGTGGTCGGCAAGGTCTGTGCGGACCCTGCGCGGGTCCGCGATGCGGCCGAGCAGGCGCTGTCGCTGCTGGACTGACCCTTCCAGCCAAGGAGCACCTCCGTCATGATCGCTCGTTTCGACGGCAAGAGCGTCCTTGTGACCGGCGCCGGCCCGGCCTCGGCCGGGCCATCGCCTTGGCCTTCGCCACGCACGGGGCGCACGTGGCCGTTGCCGGCCGTACCGCGGAATCCGTGGCGGGAACCGTCGCCCTGATCGAGACGGCGGGTGGCACCGCCGCGGCGTCCACCACGGATGTCAGCCGCCCCGCCGATGTTCGAGCCCTCGTGCCCCAGATCGTCTGCAGGCCGAGATCGCGCACATGCGCGCGAACGGCGGGGGAGCGATCGTGAACATCTCCTCCAACCTCGGCGCCCACAAGCGGGCACCGGGCATCGCCGGGTACGTCGCGTCCAAAGCTTCGGTGAGCGGCCTGACCCGCAACGGGGCGCTCGACCACATCCGGGTCGGCATCCGGATCAACGCCGTCCGCCCCGGGCCCTCGGACACCTCCATGTCGCTGCGCCCCGGCGAGGACGAGGCCGAGCGGGCGGCACGGATGAAGGATCACTCGCCGCTCGGTCGGGTGTCCGCCACCGACGAGATCGCCGCCGCGGTGCTCTATCTGGCCTCACGGGATGCCGGCTCCGTCGTCGGCACCGACCTCGTGATCGACGGCGGCGCCTCCGAGCGGTCTCATCAGCAGGCGGAGCCGCAGTCGGCGACGAGGTGGCCGCATGTGGCATAGGAGTCGCCGCCTATGGCATCGGGGACATCGACGGTTGGGCGATGCGCAGCACCTCCGCCGCCGCTGTGACCGAGCCCGCCTCGGCAACGGCCTCCGGGGCTCGGCGCTACTGCGACCGACGCCGAGCTGCGTTGTCGTGCTTGCGGACCGCGAAGTCGTGCGCGTCGGCCAGCAGCGTCTGGACAGCGGGCCAGGAGTGGTCGGGATTGAGTACGCACACCCACCCGTAGCCGGCGTAGGCCGGATGCGGCATCACGACGTCGGCCGCTGTGAAGTCCGGGGCGTCCACCTCGGCGGCGAGCTCGTCGAACCGCCGCCGTGGAAGGCCGATGTTCAGCCGGTAGGCGCCGGGCCGCCCCAGGTCGGACGCGGTGTCGTGGGCGTCGGACTGCACGAGGGTCGCCCAGCCCTGCCGGGGGCGCTGCTCGTAGTCCCCGTCCGGGTCGTAGATCGCGAAGAAGTCCCCACCGGCTTCGATCATTCTGGTGTGCGGGAAGTCAGCAAGCGTCGCCTTGACGGCCTCGAGATCCATTGCTGCAAGAGAGCACGATTTCATGATCGAGCGTCCGGAGCAAGTGACTCAGATCACACGATATCCGGTGACGCCGGAGAGGACGGCGGACAGGCGGGCGTCGGAGTCGGCCAGCGCGCCGGTGTCCCAGGTCGACGACGTGACCAGCAGCTCGTCGGCGCCCGTGCGCTCGACCAGCGCGTCCAGCCGCTCGGCGACGGTGTCCTCGTCCCCGGCGATGGTCCGGTACAGCGCCCGCTCGACGTCGCGGCGCTGCCGGTCGGTCATCCGCCGGTCCGGGGCCGGTGGCTGCAGTGGCGGGAACTCTCCGGTCGTCCGGGCCGCGGCCAGTGCCCAGGCCTCGGATAGCGCCAGGTCCGGGTCCCCGATCAGCACGTCGACCGACGCGATGAGGTAGGCGCCGTGCCCGGCTCGGCCGCGGTAGTCCTCGAGCGCGGCCCGATCGTCGAGTACCGGCCCGCCGACCACGACCGGGAGCCCGCGGTCGCCCGCGAGGGTCAGCCCGGATCCGGTGGCCAGCACGTACAGCGGGACGGGCTCGTCGATCCGCGGCCGGACGGTGACCGCCGCCGTGCCGTCCAGGTACCCGCGCAGCTCGTCGATCTCGGCACCGAAGGCCTCGTCGTCGGCACCGCCGGAACGCAGCGCCCGCCGGACCGGTTCGGTGAAGCCCGGAGTCCGGCCGATACCGGCGTCGATCCGGCCGGGGTGCAGGGCGGAGAGCATGGCCAGCTGTTCGGCCACGACGAGGGGCTGGTGGTTGGGCAGCATGATCCCGCCGGAGCCCACCCGGATCCGCTCGGTGGCCCCGGCGACGGCGGCCATCAGCACGGGCGGGCTGCCGCTGGCGATGCCGGGTACGGCGTGGTGCTCGGCGACCCAGAAGCGGTGGTAGCCGAGCCGCTCGGCCCGGCGTGCCCGTTCCAGGGTGTGGTGCAGGGCGGCGGACTCGGGCTCACCGGAGCGGGTTCGCGAGCGGTCCAGCAACGAGAGGCGCACGCCCGGTACAACAGCCCGGACGGCCGCGCTATTCGCTCTATCCGCGTGTCTGATCTCGACCACACGGTCGCTTGATGTCGCGCATATCCACCACGTGCCGCTAGCATGAAGTGATGGCACGGACGATCACGCTTCGGTTGTCGGACTCCGCGTACGAGGCGGTCAAGCGTCACGCCGAGACCGATGAGCAGTCGATGAACTCCTGGATCGAGGGTCTGCTCGACGCCGAGGACATGCGCCGGCGCTGCAGTGCCCATGATCGCTACCTGGCAGACCGTCCCGAGGCCGTCACGTTCACCGAGGCCTGGGCAGACCGCAACCTCGACGAGCTCTCGAGCCGTTGAATGAGCCCCCGCGCCGAGGCGAGGTCTGGTCGACCGACACCGGTATCGGCGTCCTCGTGATCTCCTCTACGGTCTACAACGAGATCCCCAGCGAGCCCACGGTCGTGGTCGTGCCCGTGTTCGACAGCGAGCCAGACGCCGGCTTCGGAGTCGACCTGGGCGAAGGCTGGGCAGCACCCGGGCTGGTCACGAGCCTGCGCAAGGCCCGGCTGCGTGAGCGTCGCCGCCGGATCGATGTGCAGGCCCTCACCGACGTCGACACCATGCTCTTCAAGATCCTGGCAACGCCTGAACGATGATCCCTCACACCGGCGACCAGACGCCGAGCTCGGTGCCGCCGGGGTCGCTGAAGTGGAACCGGCGGCCACCGGGGAACGCGTAGGGCTCGCGCAGGATCTCGCCGCCGGCCGCCCGGACGGCGGCGACGGTGCCGTCGAGATCGGTGGAGTAGAGCAGCACCAGCGGTCCTGCGGCGGTCGGTGGCTCGCCCTGGGCGAGGCCGCCCACCTCGGTCGCTGCGCCGTCGCGCAGTCCGCGGATGCCGGCGTACCCGGGTCCGTAGTCGGTGAACTCCCAGCCGAACGCCGCGGTGTAGAACCGCTTCGCGGTCGCGAGGTCCGGCGCCGTGATCTCGACGTAGTCGATGCCGTGGTGCTGGTGCCCGTCGTCGGTGTCGGGGTGGGTGGTCTCCTGCTGTGTCATCGCGTTCCCTCCCGGGTGGCGTCCGAGGTCGTGCGGCGATGATGCCCGTCGCGCGGGCCGGAGGTCGTGAACGGATCGGACATCAGCCGTCGACGAACCCGAGCAGGTCGCGCCGGTCGAAGTAGCGGGAAGCCGTGCACCGCGTCGGTGACCTCCACCGCGGGCCCCAGCTCCGCGACGACGCGTCGGGCCAGCTCGAAGCACGGGTAGGGCCGCGTCGAGCGCAGGTGCAGGAACAGGTCTCCCGGGGTGGACGGCGCCCGGTGCCGCTCACCGGCGACCTCGGGGAACGGGTGCAGGTGGGCCGGCCGGTCACCGGAGAGCAGCCGGTCCCAGGCGTCCGAGGAGATCCCGAGGACGCAGCGCAGGTCCTCGCGCCGACCCCGGCGCTCACGCCTCGATCTGGCCCGCGACGTGTCGTTCGATCTGCGCCCGCATGCTCGGTGGCAGGACGATCAGTCCTTCGAGTTCCTTCTGCGCCTTCCGGTAGGCGTTCTGGCGCTCCTGCGGCGTGGCCGCCCCGTCCATCGCCAGCCGCAGCAGGCTCTGCGCCCGCACCAGGTGCTCCTGCTCGTCATGGGTGAACCCGCCGCGGCGTCGTCGCTTCGCCTCCGCTTCGGCGACGTCGAAGGCGACGACGTAGGAATGCACGGCCTCCCGGTAGTCGGCCTGCGCCTGCCGGTCTCCGTCCAGTGCCTCCGCATCCGCCGGACGGAGCAGGTCGGCACGGCGTCTGGCTTTGTGGAACTCGACGGTCAAGGGCTCGCGCATGTCGGTCATCATCGGGAAGTCGAGCAGGGTGATGGGATCGACCTCGTAGGCGAACCAGGTGGCGTCGGTCCGCTCGTGCTCCGCGATGGACCTGTCGATCTGACGCCGTTGCGCCCGTTCGTCAGCAGTGTCGCTCGCCTTGGCCTGCGCGAGCGCGATCTTCGTCTGCTGCTTGAGGCGGTAGCGTTCCTGGCGCCGCTCGACGCGTCGCTCGTTCGCCGCGGCGATCGCCTTCACCGCGCCACCGATGGTGCCGCCGAAAACAAAGATCAACCACCAGAAATGCGATAGGAACTCCCACACCTGGTCCACGACACGATGATGCCACCGGTCGCCGATGCCCGGGCGGCTCCGCTACGACGTCGACGGCGAGCGGTCGCCCACCTCGACGACCCGCTTGATCGCGGCAAGCGTGGCCGGGATGCCCGAGCGCGCGTCCGCGACCCGGATGGCGATCTCGTCGTCGGCTCTCGCGCCGTAGCGCTGATGGAAGAACTCCCGGCCGGCCTCGCGGAACTCCCACGTCTCCCTCAGCCGGGTGCCCGTCCCGTCCGGGGCGATCTCGTAGCCCCAGCGGACCAGCCCGCCGTTGACCTCCCACGCGAACGCGCGGCCGGGATCGGCGGCGACGACCTCGCTGGTGGTGCTCCACTCGCGATCGGGCTTGCGGTTGTGGCCGGTGAAGTGCGCGCCGACGCGCGGACCGTCGCTGTCGTCCCACTCGCACCCGACGCAGGTCGGGCTCCACTGCCCGGTGCGCGTGACGTCGGAGACGACGTCGTACACCGCCTGCGGCGTCGCCTCGACAACGATCGAGTCGGAGAAGGAGAAGCGGTCGTCGAGCGCGGTGCGAACGGGGGATCGGACGTCCGCCGACGGCTCCGCCACGGTCGCCGCGGCCCAGAAGAAGAGCGCGATCCCGACGGCGCCGGGATCCGGTTCACCCTTCGCCCGCTCGCCCACGTAGCTCGCCCGGCCCATCCGGGCGCGCAGCTCGGCGGTGCGATCGGCGCCCGCCGTGGCCGCGGACGCGGCGTCGGCGAACCCCCCGGAGGTGAACGCCTCGACCGCTGGAACGAGCGCGTCGACCAGGGTGCGGTCTCCGACCTGCGCCTCGCCGACGCGCTGGACCGCATCCAGGCCGGCCCTCGCCCCGGCGGCGAATGCCGTGGCCTCGCCGGAACCGTCCAGCGCGTGGGCGATCTCGGTGAACAGCAGCCCGAGCAGCGGGCCGCTGGTGCCGCCGACCTCGTCGAGGAACGCCGCACCGAGCGCGCCGAAGGGGGTCCCCGCACCGGCTTCGAACCGTGCGACGGCCTCCCGGAGCCCGCCGCGCAGGTTGTCCCCGAAGTCGCCGTCACCACTGTGCTGGTCGAGCTCGGTCAGCTCGGCGTGCGCATCCTCGGCGGCCTGCGCGTACCGGCGCAGGACAGCTTCCTGGTCGATCATCAGGCGGTCTCCTTCGCGGTGCGGGGGAAAGCCGGTGTGACGGCGGGGCTCGCCCACCAGTCCCTCCACTCCGGCGCCATCCTGGTGAGGGTCAGGGAGAACCCGGCCATGTCCAGCGCCGGGACGAACGTGCCGACGAGCCCGCCGGCGACCGTGAGCCCGCGCCGATCCAGGCCGTCGCGGACCAGTTCGTTCAGTCCGTAGAGCTCCAGCAGCGTCGTACCTCCGAGCCCGTTGACCACGGCGATGACGTCATCGGAGCCGTCGGGCAGTGCGGCGATGATCTCGTCGAGCATCCGGTCGACGAGATCCTCGGTCGGGGGACGGGGGACGGACTTCTGCGCCCGCTCGCCGTGGATCCCGACGCCGTACTCGAGCTCGCCGGCGTCCAGCGCGAACGACGGCTCGCCGGTGTGCATCGAGGTCTGTGCCCGGGACGCGACGGCGAGACTCCGCGAGGCCGCGGCGAACCGCGTGCCGAGGTCGGCGAGCTCGGAGAGCCCGATCCCGGTGTCGGCGGCCGCTCCCAACAGCTTCTCCACGACGACCGTGGCGCCGGTCCCGCGTCGCCCGGTCGCCGTCTCCTCGGAGTCGGTGGCCAGGTCGTCGTCGACCAGGACGCGGCGGACGTCGATCCCCTCCAGGCGCAGCCGCTCGGCCGCGATCCCGAAGTTGATCCGGTCGCCGGTGTAGTTCTTCACGACGTGGATCACGCCCGCGGGACCTGCGGCCGTGCGCGAGGCCTCCAGGACCTGCGTGTTGTGCGGCGAGGCGAAGACCCTGCCGGGCGCTACCGCGTCGAGCATCCCGCGGCCGAGGAAGCCGGCGTGCAGGGGCTCGTGGCCGGAGCCGCCGCCGGAGACCAGGCCGACCCGGCGTCCGGGTGCGCGGTGCCGCGCCACCAGGTGGGCCGGGCTCTCGTGCAGCTCCACCAGGTCGGCGTGCGCCCGGGCGAATCCGCGCAGGGCGAGCGCGACCGGGTCGCCGTCGGAGGGATGGAAGGGCAGTGACATCAGTTGTTCTCCCGAGGACGGTCGGTCATGTCGATCTCCGTTGTACTTGCCAACCGCGACCTCCGGTGACGAGGTTGGGCAGATGCACTACTACGCGCCGCACGGCGGACTTCCCCAGCAGACCGACATGCTCACCGATCGCGCCGCGGTCACCGAGGCCTACACGGTGATCCCGCGGGGGGTTCTGCGGGACATCGTCACCAGCGTGCTGCCGGAGTGGACGGCGACGCGCTCGTGGGTGCTCGCCCGCCCGGTCGCCGGGTTCTCGACGACGTTCGCCCAGCTGATCCTCGAGGTCTCGCCGGGCGGCGGTTCGGACGCCCCGGAGCCGGAACCCGGCGTCGAGGGCTTCGTCTTCCTCATGGAGGGCACGCTCGCGGTGACCATCGCGGGGCAGCGGCACGTCCTGACTCCCGGCGGCTTCGCCTTCGTCCCGCCGGGGGCCGACTGGAGCGTGCGCAACGACGGCGACGCCCCCGCCCGGTTCCACTGGATCCGCAAGGTCTACGAGCCGGTGGCAGGACACCCGCCGGAGCCGCGGGTCGGCAACGAGAACGACATCGCCCCGTCGGCGATGCCCGGTACCGACGACGCGTGGCGCACCACCAGGATGCTTGATCCGGAGGACCTGGCCTACGACATGCACGTCAACGTCGTGACCTTCGAGCCGGGGGCGGTCATCCCGTTCGCGGAGACCCACGTGATGGAACACGGGATCTACGTACTGGAGGGCAAGGCCGTGTACCGCCTCAACCAGGACTGGGTCGAGGTGCAGGAGGGCGACTTCATGTGGCTGCGCGCCTTCTGCCCGCAGGCCTGCTACGCGGGTGGGCCCAGCCTGTTCCGCTACCTGCTCTACAAGGACGTCAACCGGCAGATCATGCTGACTCGGTGACACGGCTCAGCGACCCGGTGGGCGGCGTGCCCAACGAACGTGACACTCGTAGCGGTCGACGCGACCGATGCCACACTCGTTGCGACTCCGCGGGCCCGGCGCCCGGACGCACACCCCGTCCCCGCTCGTTCCGGACCCCCGGCCCGTTGGGCCCGTCAGAGGTCGATCCGGATCCGGGGGCAGCCGCGCTCGGCGCGCGAGACGCAGATCATCATGGTGTTCTGGTCCTCCTTCTCCTCGTCGTTCAGGAGCGAGTCGCGGTGGTCGGCGCGGCCGGCGAGCAGGGGCGTCTCGCAGGTGCCGCAGGTCCCTTCGCCGCAGGAGAAGGGCGCGGGGATACCGGCGAGCTGGGCGACGGAGAGGATGCTCTGGTCGGGCGCCACGGCGGCGGTGATCCCGCTGGTACGGAACTCGACCTCGAACGTCTCGTCGGGCCCGGTCGACTCGACGGTCCTGGGTGTGAAGCGCTCGACGCGCAGGCTGCCCTCGGGCCACCCGAGCATCTGCGCGTCGATCGCGTCGAGCATCGGCTCGGGCCCGCAGGCGTAGACGAGCGTGCCGGCGTCGGGGGTCGCCAGCAGACCGGCGAGATCGAGGAGGCCCGTCTCGTCCTGCGGGGCGGTCGTGACGCGCTCACCGTGGCGGGCGAGCTCGTCGAGGAAGGCCATCGAGGCGCGGGTGCGCCCGCCGTAGAGCAGGGTCCAGTCGGCGCCGGCCCTCTCGGCCTGGGCGATCATGGGCAGGATCGGTGTGACCCCGATGCCACCGGCGACGAAGACGTAGCGCGGTGCGGGATCGAGCGCGAAGTTGTTGCGGGGCTCGCCGACCTCGACGAAGTCCCCGCTCTGGAGCTTGTCGACGGCGAACTCGGAGCCTCCGCGGCTGTTCTGCGCGCGCAGGATGCCGAGCCGCCACCGTCGACGGTCCCCGGGGTCGGAGGACAGCGAGTACTGGCGGGTCATCCCGTTGGGGAACGACACGTCGACGTGCGCGCCGGGGGCCCAGTGCGGCAGGTCCGCGCCGTCGGCCCGTCCGAGGGACAGGGAGATCACGTCGTCGGCCTCGTCGTGCCGCTCGTAGATCATCAGGTACATGGGGGCTCCATCCGGGGCTCGTGGGTCATCCTGCGGGGCCGACGCGGGCCACGACGGTCTTGAGAGTGAGGTAGCTGTCCACGGCGATCAGCCCGCGTTCACGGCCGGTGCCGCTGAGCTTGGTCCCGCCGAAGGGCACGGCCGGTCCACCGGCGAAGTACTCGTTGATCATGATGTAACCGGCGTCGACCCGGTCGGCCACGCGCAGGGCCCGGTCGATGTCGCGGGTGTGGATGCCGGCGCCCAGGCCGTAGTCGGTCGCGTCGGCGAGCTCGATCGCCTGGTCCTCGTCGTCGAACGGGAGTACTCGGTCGTCGATCCCGGGGCCCATGCCGAGCGCGGCGGTCCGGGCCACGATCCGCTCGACGAGCTCGGCCTGGACCGCACGCTCGACCAGCAGGCGGGAACCGGCGTCGCAGTACTGGCCGCTGTTGGCGGTGAAACCGGTGACGACCTGCTGCGCGACGGGTGTCGAGGTCGGCATCGGCGAACACGATCTGCGCCGACTTGCCGCCGAGCTCGGTCACCACCGGGGTGATGTGTTCGGCCGCGGTGAGCGGGGTCTGCTCGGCGGGCTTGACCACGGCCGTGTTCCCCGCGGCCAGCGCCGGCGCCAGGCTGCGGCACAGCATCGACAGCGGGGCGTTCCACGGGACGATGTGCGCGGTGACCCCGACCGGCTCGCGCACCGTGTAGGCCAGCCTCCCGGGCCCGAGCAGGATCGTGTGGCCCTCGAGCTTGTCGGCGGTACCGGCGTAGTAGTCGAGGTAGCCGACGCACCCGTCGATCTCGGAGCGGGCCAGGGACAGCGGCTTGCCGGTGTCGAGCGTCTCGAGCCGCGCGAACTCCGCACGGTCGGCGTCCAGGGCCTCGGCGAGGGCCCGCAGCGTCCGCGCCCGGTCGGCCGGCGTGGTGAGCCGGGCCCGGCGGGCGGCGGACCGCGCGGCGCGGACGGCGAGATCGACGTCGTCGGTGCCACCGCGGGCGACGTGGGCGATCGTCGTGGCGGTGCACGGGTCCTCGACGGGCAGGGTCTCGCCGCGGTGGGCCGGGATCCAGCGCCCGGCGACGTAGTTCTCCGGGCGCGCGAGGTCGGTGGTGCTCACGGGTCCGGGAACATCCGGGTCATGGTGTCCTCGTCGCCCTCGGGGACACGGTCGATCCCGACCATCTTGTCGATGACCATGTTCTGGAAGCGGTGCAGCGGCTCCTCGAACCGGAAGCACATCCGCCCGCCCCGGTAGGCCGGGTTCTCGATCCCTTCCTGGACCCGCTCGACGATCTTGAGGTCCTGCCGGTTGACGAGGTCCCAGAACTTGTCGAGCTGCTCGAGGCCGTCCGCGGCGCCGGGACCCTCGAGTGACTCGGGATGGCTGAGCAGCACGGCAGTCTCGACGGTGCGGTTCGGGCCGACGGGGCGGCTGAACAGGACGAAGGCGTGGTTGGGCAGCACGACCAGGGCTGTGCTGGGGAAGAGCCAGACGAACCGTCCGCTGTCGGCGTCCTGCTCGCCCAGGGAGCTCAGCGGGCGCAGGCCGTCCCAGCCTCCGGCGTCGGTGTTGCGCGAGACCGGCGTGGTGCACATGCCGGTGTACATGCCGGTGCCCTGCCAGCGGTAGTGGTCGGAGAACTTGGAGACTTCGTTGAGCTCGGGGTGGACCCAGGGCAGGTGGTAGTACTCCATGAAGTTCTCGCCGACGAGCTTGTAGTTCGCGGCGACGTCGTAGGTGCGGCGGCGCTGCGGGAGCCACTCGTCGAGCCGGTAGTCGGCGAAGCGCCGAGGCAGGTCGCCGAGCTGTGTGGCCAGCGGTGTCGGGTCCGGCGAGAGGTTGACGAACAGCAAGAAGCCCCAGCTCTCGACGGCGACGGTGAGCAGGCCGTAGTCGGCCCGGTCGAAGCCCTTGGCCACCGAGGTGTCGAAGATGGACTCCTGCCCGGCGGGGATGTCGGAGCCCTCGAACAGCGGCGTCCCGAGGCACGCTCCGTCGGTGTCGTAGGTCCAGTTGTGGTACGGGCAGCGGATGCGGCCGCGGTGGCAGACGTCGCGGGCGTCGTTGTCGAGCAGCTTCGTGGCGCGGTGGCGGCAGACGTTGTGGAAACCGCGCAGCACGCCGTGCCGGTTGCGCGTGATGAAGATCGAACGGCCGGCGACGTCGACGACCACGCACGCGCCGGGCCGGTCGACGTCGCTCACGCATCCGACCGCGACCCAGCTGGTGGTGAAGACCCGCTCCCGTTCGAGGGCGAAGAACTCCGGCGCGGAGTAGGCGTCGGGGATCAGGGTCGAGGCGAGCTCCACCGGCCTGCGGGTGTGGCGGTAGGTGCTCTCGTCGGTGAACCGTGCCGGGTCGATCGGGCGCGCCGGCAGTGCGGTGTCAGTGTCGGTGTCAGTGTCAGTGTCGGGGGCGACGGTGGTCATCGCGGTGTCTCCCTTCTCTATACGTGGAAGCTGCGGGGGAACGCCGGATCGGTCAGGGCCGGGCGGGTGAGCGTGAAGGCGTCGATCGGATACGAGGGCGCACGGTCGAGCGCGAGGTCGGTCAGCAACCGGCCGATCAGCGCGGCGAACTTGAAGGCGTGCCCGGCGCCGATGGCCACGGTGATCTGGGGATGCTCGGGGAGGGTGTCGAGCACGAAGTTCTGGTCCGGGGGCACGGTGTACAGGCAGGTCTTCGAGTACAGCTCGGGCCCGCCGAAGCGCGGGATGTGCTCCGAGACGAACCCGGCGTAGCGCTCACGGCGCACCGGATCGGGCTCGAAGCCCCGGTCCTGCGCCGTGGTCTCGTGCCCGCCCATGTGCTGCCCGAGCTTGGTGGCGACCTCGCCGTAGACCGGGAAGCCGTAGAAGTTGTGCCGGCCGTGCCACATGAACACCGGGAACCGGGACGGGGCGAACTCCGCGAGGTGCGGGGTGGAGTAGTAGGTGACCTGCTCCTGAAGCACGGTCAGCGGCAACGTGGTGCCGGTCTCGGCGAGGACCTGGTTGCTCCAGGCGTCGCCGGCCACGACGACCCGGTCGGCGCGCAGCGTGCCCCCGTCGGTGACGACCGCGACGCCGTCGCCGTCGGGCCGCACCGCGCGGACCGGGGTGTCGGCCCGGATCTCGGCGCCGTGCGCGCGGGCCAGCGCGATGTGCACGGCGTTCGCCCGGGCGGCGTCGATGATGCCCGATTCGGGCTGGTAGAGCGCCTGCTCGTCACCGCCGGGCCGGAACTGTGGCCAGCGGGAGACCAGCTCGTCGGCGTCGAGGAGTTCGTAGCCCACACCGAAGCGGTCGAACATCGCCGTGTAGCCCTCGATGTTGCGGGTGCCGGTGGCGGTGTCCCGCCGCGCCACCCGGTCCTCGATGACCAACCCACCGGTGCGGGTGAGGATCTGCTGGCCGGACTCGCCCTCGACCTCGTCCCAGGCCTTGTAGGCCGGGGCGGCCAGCGCGGCGTACTGCGCCTGGTGCTGGGCGAGCCGGATGATCCGGGAGTGGTCCTGCGAAGCGCCACGCCCGTGGCCGAGACCGAACTGCTCGATTCCCAGAACCCCGGATCCGAGCTCGGAGGCGAGCCGGTACAGAGCTGCCGATCCCAGCCCGCCTAGTCCCACGACGATCACTCGATAACCCGCCATCACTCACTCCTGCTCGCACCGGGGAACGCCGGCGAATCGGTGGTGGAACCGCACCGCCGGGGCCTCGGCGCCGTGGTGCTTGCGAGGAGTGTCAGCGGCACGAACCGTCGTCGTCCAGCTAAGAATCAGACCTATGATCTTGTACGATCGGTACATGATTGATCGGCGCCTCCGCGTGCTGCAGGCGATCGCGCGGCACGGGACCGTGACCGCCGCGGCGCAGGTGTGCCGGATGACCACAGCCGCTGCCTCGCACCAGATCCAGGCACTCGCCCGTGAGCTCGGCGTCGCCCTGCTCGAACCCGTCGGGCGCGGGGTGCGACTCACTCCGGCCGCGCGCACCCTGCTGGCACACGGCGAGATCCTCCTGGCCCAGTGGGAGCACGCCCGGGCCGACCTCGCCACCCACCGCGCCGGTGACGTGGGCGGGACGCTGCACTTCTGCGGGTTCGCCACCGCGGCCGCCGCCGTCGTCCCGCAGGCCATGGCCCTGCTGCGCCAGGAGTACCCCGCGTTGCGCCTGCA
The DNA here is from genome assembly GCA_030451825.1 of Pseudonocardia sp. Lineage (GTDB taxonomy): Bacteria > Actinomycetota > Actinomycetes > Mycobacteriales > Pseudonocardiaceae > Pseudonocardia. Next base: position 14,043 of record JAKDNL010000108.1, read on the forward strand.
CCTGCGCGAGAGCGAGCCGGCTCGGTCCTTCGATCTGCTCGTCGCCGACGACACCGACATCGCCGTGGTCGTGGCGACACCCAACATCCCGCCGGTGACCGACGCCGCATTCGACCAGCACGCCCTCTACGACGAACCCCTCGACCTCCTCGTCGGACCCGAGCATCCCCTGGTCGGGCGCGACGACGTCGCCCTGAGCGATCTCGCGGCGGACCCCTGGATCTGCAGCAATCCGGGGCGCGCCTACCACCAGCTCGTCACGCTCGCCTGCACCAGCGCCGGCTTCGCCCCCGGCATCGCCCACTACGCCGACGAATGGGACACCGGCGCCGCCCTGGTCGCCCGCGGCTTCGGCGTCGCCCTGGTCCCGCGCCTGGCCGAGCTCCCCACCCGCCACGACACGCGACGCATCCCGATCAGCACCCCACCGGTGCCGATCCGCCGCGTGATCGCCGCCGTACGTGCCGGCTCGGAGAACCAGCCCACCATCGCCGCCGGTCTCGACGCCCTGCGACAGGTCACCGCGGCGCTCTCGCTGACCCTGGACGTGCCCGGCCAGCCGCCCCTGTGAGGAGCGCCGGCCCTGTGGGGCCCCCAGCACCTTCTGGCAGGGCCGGCCGGGACGCACGAGCGGAGCTCTCGTCCAACCGGGCCGCGCGAGCGGAGCTCTCGTCCAACTGGGCCGGGTGGCGGGGCAGGTGGGCTCGGCTCAGCGGATGGGTACGACGGTCACCCCGACCTCGAGCGTGGACCAGGCGGTGTCGGCAGTGAGTGCGGGTCCGGCCAGTCGGGCGGCGAGGGCCAGGCAGCAGCGGTCGCCCAGGGACAGTCCGGCGGAGCGGGTGAGCGGCCAGAGCCGGGAGGCGGTGATCGCGTCGTCGGCGTCGAAGGGTTCGACGCGCACGCCGAGGGTGCGTAGGAGCCGGGTGGTGCGGTCGGCGTCGACGCCGTGCTGGGCGAGCTTCTGGTGGACCTCGGCGAAGTTCACCGCGCCGATCACCGCGTCGTCGAGGTGGTTCTGCACGACGTCGGCGCCGGGCTCGCCCTGCAGCCATGCCAGCACCGCGGAGGCGTCGAGCACCACCGGTCCAGGTCCGTCTGCGGCGCTCACGAGCGGCGGTCCTCGGCGGCGGCCTCGGCCCGGCGCTCGGCGATGAGTTCGTCGGCGGCCGAGACGCCCGGGTCGCCCTGCCAGGAGGCGGCCACCTCGCGGCGGATGCGGTCGATCAGCTGTTGCTGGCTCTCCAGTACGACGCGGCCGTCCTCGACGTAGAGCACCAGCGTGGACCCCGAGGCGATCCCCAGCTCCCGCCGGACCTGCGCCGGGATCAACACCCGGCCCTCACGGTTGACAACGACCTCGGCGCGCCGGTTCTCGCCCGACACATCTGACATGGATGCAGTCTAGCTGTCCTATACCAGCACTGCTGGCAGAGATTCTCGGGACTTGACAGGTCCGTGGTCCGGGCCGGGCCGCACGAGCGGAGCTCTCGTCCAACTGGGCAGGGTGGCGGGGCCGCCGCGC
>JAKDNL010000702.1 GCA_030451825.1 Pseudonocardia sp.
CGGTCTGTGCGAGCTACCGGTGTTAGGCGTCGACCTCGGCCATGACCTCGTCGGAGACGTCGAAGTTCGAGTAGACGTTCTGCACGTCGTCGGAGTCCTCCAGCGCCTCGATCAGGCGGAAGATCTTCTTCGCGCCGTCGGCGTCCAGCTCGATCTGCATCGACGGGATGAACGTCTGGTCGGCCGAGTCGTAGTCGATGCCGGCCTGCTGCAGCGCGGTGCGCACGGCGACCACGTCACCCGCCTCGCTGACGACCTCGTAGGACTCACCGAGGTCGCTGATCTCCTCCGCGCCGGCGTCCAGCACGGCCATCAGCACGTCGTCCTCGGCCAGCTCGCCCTTGGGCAGGACCACGACACCCTTGCGGGCGAACAGGTAGGCCACCGAACCGGGATCGGCCATCTGGCCGCCGTTGCGGGTCATCGCGGTGCGGACCTCGGTCGCGGCGCGGTTGCGGTTGTCGGTCAGACACTCGATCAGCACCGCGACGCCGTTCGGGCCGTAGCCCTCGTAGGTGATCGACTGGTACTCGGCGCCACCGGCGTCGGCCCCGGAGCCGCGCTTGAGGGCGCGCTCGATGTTGTCGTTGGGGACCGAGCTCTTCTTGGCCTTCTGGATCGCGTCGAAGAGCGTGGGGTTGCCCTCGGGGTCTCCCCCGCCGGTGCGCGCCGCGACCTCGATGTTCTTGATCAGCTTCGCGAACATCTTGCCACGACGGGCGTCGATCACGGCCTTCTTGTGCTTGGTCGTCGCCCACTTGGAGTGACCGCTCATCGGCTACCCACCTCTCGTCTCGTACGGGCCGCGCGGAACCGCGGCCGGGCAGACCCGGAGTGCATGACGAAGCCGCGCCCGGGACCTGCGGTAACCCCTCGATGCTACCGGCGGGGGCCGCCACCGCTCCGTCCCCCCGGCCGCGCACCCCACCAGACGCACTCATGGCGCTTTCGTGTCGCGGCACCGCACGGAAGCGCCACGAGTGCGACGGTGGCGCGTCAGCTAGCGGCGCGGACCATGTCGACGAACAGGCCGTGCACGCGGCGGTCGCCGGTGAGCTCCGGGTGGAACGACGTGGCCAGCACCGGGCCCTGACGGACCGCGACCGCCCGCCCGGCAGCGACGCCGGGATCCTCCCCCGCGCTGGTGACCTGCGGAACGCTCGCCAGCACCTCGACGTCGCTACCGGTCTTCTCCACCCACGGGGCGCGGATGAACACCGCGTGCACCGGGGCGCCGTCCAGGCCGCGGAAATCCAGGTCGGTCTCGAACGAGTGGACCTGACGACCGAACGCGTTGCGCCGCACCACGACATCGAGTCCGCCGAGCTGGTGCTGGTCGGAGCGCCCGTCCAGGATCCGGTCCGCCAGCAGGATCATCCCGGCGCACGAGCCGTAGGCCGGCATCCCCGCCGCGAGCCGGGCGCGCAACGGCTCGAGCAGCTCGAACACGTCGAGGAGCTTGCTCATCGTGGTCGACTCCCCGCCGGGCAGGATCAGGCCGTCGACGGCGTCGAGCTCGGACGCGCGGCGCACCGGCACCGGTCGGGCACCGCACGCGGCGAGCGCCTCCAGGTGCTCGCGCACATTGCCCTGCAGGGCCAGGACGCCGACGGTCGGAGCTGCGGGAACGGACACGCCCCCAGGGTAGCCACGGCCACCGAGACCGGACCTCCCGCGCCGCCGTGACCTGCCCCTCCCCGCAGATCGGCCTCGGTGCGGTGAACACGCCGCCGAGAGTCACGAAGTGGCGGCCCGGCCAACCACTTCGTGACGCTCGGCGGGGCCGGGCGCGGTCGGCGGCAGCTCAGCCCGTCTCGACCGATCCTTTGCGGGCCTGCTTGCCGGCCGCGGTGCGCAGTGCCTCGGCCACCGCGGGCGCGACGGTCGTGTCGAACACGCTGGGCACGATGAACGACGGGTTCGGTTCCGCCACCACGCCGGCGATCGCGGCCGACGCGGCGAGCATCATCTCGTCGGTGATGTCGTGCGCCTGCGCGTCGAGCAGACCGCGGAACACACCGGGGAACGCGAGCACGTTGTTGATCTGGTTCGGGTAGTCCGAGCGCCCGGTCGCGACGACGGCCGCGTGCTGCTGGGCCACCGACGGGTCGACCTCGGGGTCCGGGTTGGCCAGCGCGAACACGATGGACTTCTCGGCCATGGTGGCGAGCTCGTCGGCACCGAACAGGTTCGGCGCCGAGACCCCCACGAACACGTCGGCGCCGACCAGCGCGTCGGCCAGCGAGCCGGTCCGCTTCTCCTTGTTCGTCTGCGCCGCGATCGAGGCCAGGTTCTCGTCGAGGCCGGGACGGTCCGGGTGCACGATCCCGTCGACGTCGACGGCGATCACGTCCGCGGTCTTCTCCGATTCGAGGAGCCGGATGATCGCCGAGCCGGCGGCACCGACCCCGCAGACCACGACCCGGACGTCGGCGAAGTGCTTGCCCACCACGCGCAGCGCGTTGCGCAGCGCCCCCAGCACGACGACGGCGGTGCCGTGCTGGTCGTCGTGGAACACCGGGATGTCGAGCAGCTCGCGCAGCCGGCGCTCGATCTCGAAGCAGCGCGGCGCGGCGATGTCCTCCAGGTTGATCCCGCCATAGACGGGGGCGATCACCTGGACCGTGCGGATGATCTCCTCGGTGTCCTGGGTGTCCAGGCAGACCGGCCACGCGTCGACGCCGGCGAACTGCTTGAACAGTGCCGCCTTGCCCTCCATCACCGGCATCGCCGCGGCCGCGCCGATGTTGCCCAGCCCGAGCACGGCCGAGCCGTCGGTGACCACCGCGACGGTGTTGCGCTTGATCGTCAGACGGCGTGCGTCCTCCGGGTTCGCCGCGATCGCCTGGCTGACCCGCGCGACGCCCGGGGTGTAGGCGCGGGAGAGGTCGTCACGGGTGCGCAGGTTGACCTTCGAGTGGACCTCGATCTTGCCGCCGAGGTGCAGCAGGAACGTCCGGTCCGAGATCTTGCGGACGGAGAAGCCCTCCAGGGCGTCGATCGCGGCCTTGATCTCCTCGACGTGGTCGGTGTCGCGGGCGTTCGCACTGATGTCGACGACGATCGAGTCGGTCTTCGCCTCCACCACGTCGAATGCTGTGACGACGCCGCCGACGAGGCCGACCGTGGCCGTCAGGTCACCTGCGGAGGTGGAGGTGGCGGGGGCGTCGACGCGGGCGGTGATGGCATATC
>JAKDNL010000703.1 GCA_030451825.1 Pseudonocardia sp.
ACGTGAGCGGGCTGCGCAGCGACGGCGCCGCGACGGCCGGACCGGGCCGGGCGGGCACCAGACCCGCGCCGATGTCGCGGCGCGCCGACAGTACGAACGCCGCCGACTTGAGAACCGCCGCGAGCACGGCGAACAGCAGCAACACCCACCACTGCTCACCGGCGAAGGACCGCATGCGCCGGGCCCATCCGAACGGCGACCACCACACCAGCCCGGACCCGGTCAGCTCCCCCACCCCGGCGACGACGAACAACACGGCGAGCACGACCAGCCCCAATGCTCGTGCCCCGCCGGCACGCTCGGTCACCTGCGCGGCGACCGCTCCCAGCCCGGCGAACACGATCCCGCCCGCCGCCAGCACGAGCCCGAACGCGACGGAACCACTCACCGGTAACCCGACGGCGAGCAGACCGAGCGCGGTCAGGACCGCGACCCCGAGGTTCCCGGACGCGACGACGGTCAGCGCCGCCGCGAGCGGGGCGTGGCGGCCGACCACGGCGGACCCGAGTAGCTCTCGGCGGCCGGTCTGCTCGTCGACCCGGGTGTGTCGGATGACCAGCAGCAGGCTCACCAGCCCGCCGAGCAGCACCCCTGTCGAGACGAACCCCTGGGCCGCGATTGCTCCGGGGGTCGGCGCGAACACCGGGCCGCGCATCGCGAGTAGGGCCGGGTTCGCCGCCACCTGCGCGACCAGCGCGACCCGGTCGGCCTGGGTCGGGTAGGCGGTGTTTGCACCGGACGCCAGCGCGACCGCGAACAGCGCCATGACCACAACCCAGGCCGCCAACAGGAAACGATCCCGGCGCAGAATGAGCCGGGCGAGCGCCCGACCGCCGGAGAGCGCCGCACGCCCGTCCAGGATCCCGACGGTCATCGCGGCACCTCGGCCGGTTCGCCCGCCTGCCGGTAGTGCGCGAGGAACAGCTCCTCGAGCGACGGGGGCCGACTGGTCAGGCTGCGCACCCCGGACCCGACGAGCGCGCGCAGCAGCCCGTCGAGATGCTCGGCGTCGACCCGGCAGGCCACCCGCAGGCCGTCCACCTGCAGATCGTGCACGCCGGGCAGCGTGCCGAGGTGCGGGGCGGGTGCGGCCAGTTCGACGGTCACGACCGTGCGCCGCACCGCGCGCAGCTGCGCCAGCGGCGCGGATTCCACCGTGCGCCCGGCCCGGATGATGCTGACCCGATCGCACAGTGTCTCGACCTCGGACAGGATGTGGCTCGACAGCAGCACGGTGCGTCCGCGGTCGCGTTCCCGCATGATCTCCGCACCGAACGTGGATTCCATCAGCGGGTCCAGTCCAGCGGTCGGCTCGTCGAGGATCAGCAGCTCCACGTCCGAGGCCAGCGCGGCCACCAGGGCGACCTTCTGCCGGTTGCCTGTGGAATAGGTGCGGCACCGCTTGCGGGGGTCGAGCTCGAAGCGCTCGATCAGCTCGTCGCGGCGGCTCGCGTCCTGGCCGCCGCGCAACCGGCCGAGCAGGTCGATCACCTCGCCCCCGGTGAGGTTGGGCCAGAGCGTGACGTCGCCGGGCACGTAGGCCAGGCGGCGGTGCAACTCGGTGGCATCGGCCCACGGATCCCCGCCCAGCAGCGTCACTGCGCCCGACGTGGCCCGCAGCAGCCCGAGCAGCACCCGAATGGTCGTGGTCTTGCCGGCGCCGTTGGGGCCGAGGAAGCCGTGCACCTCGCCCTCGTGGACCTGCAAATCCAGTCCGTCCAGGGCACGGGTGTGTCCGAAGGTCTTGACCAACCCCCTGATGTCGGCGACCGGTGTCATCGACCTTCTCCCTGTTCGTAGCGCTCCAAAGCGTGTTGGATCCGGGCGGCGACGCCGTCCGGGAGGAGGTCCGGCGCGACGATGTCCAGCGACGCGCGGGCCACCCGAGGCCCCGCGTCGCTACTGAACAGGTCCGCGCCCAGCAGCCGGGACAGGTGCTCGTGCAGCACGAGTCCACCCAGGCGCATGCCCGTGTAGACGATGGCCCGGGTCCGCGCGTCGGCCAGGCCGGGACGGTCGACGAGGTAGCGCTCGGTCAGCTTCACCATCTCGTCGAACACGGTCGCGGCCGCGGGTGAGCCGTCCACCAGCGCGCGCGCGAGGTAGCGCAGCACCGGCGGAGACGACGCGTAGACCGCCGCCAGGAAGGCAGGCTCGCCGACCCGGCCCTCGTCGAGCCCGGCCGCGGTCTCGGCACGGAAGTACTCCAGCACGTGCGCATCACATGCGGCGCGCAGCCCGTCCTTCGTACCGAAGTGGTGCTGGACCAGCGCGGGCGAGACACCGGCGCGTCCGGCGATGCCGCGGATGGTGGCGCCGGCGATGCCGCGGGAACCGAACTCGGCCAACGCGGCCTCACGGATCCGAGCACGGGCGGTGAGGTCATCGAGCGGCGGCATTCGAGCAGCCTATACGTACGTACTGCACGCGGTACAACGGTATAGTCGTTGCGAGCGTCGGGGAGCCAGGCTGTTCACCGTCGGCCACTGGTACTCCCCACCCCCGGGCACGCGCGGCCGCCCGTGCCCGGGGGCCGCAACGGCGGGCGCCGCCCGAAGCTCACTGCGGTCTACGGGCACCTCAACCGGGCCGCGTCACAGGCTGGGGCCCAGTCCGTGGCCCGGATAGGCTCACCGCCGTGACCGCGACCTACGCCTACGACAAGCGCCCCTGATCGGCGGGCACGCGCTGGCGCCGGGAGCGGCGCCGGCGATCCGGGCCGCGTTACTGCCCGCCGATCAGGGCGCGTTCGATGCTGCCTACGCCGCGGTGCTGGCAGCGTCGCGGGAGAGCCTCGACTTGGGCGCCGGTGAGCCGGTGCCCGACGGGGAGCCGTTCGAGCTCACCCGGGCCAAGGCCGGTCTGTAGGTGTACCGCGTCGTCACCTCGGCAGCGCTTGGGTCGGTGATCGCTCCGGCCGTACGGAACAGGAAGTACCGACCGCAATCAAGCTTTCGCGCCCTCAGACTCAGATGCCGACAGACACCGCGGCGCCCTCCCCGTGTACGGCACCGGGATCGGGTAGCGAGACGCGCCCTCACTATCGACCTCCGTGGGCTCGCGACGCTGTCAACCTTGGTCGAGCTTATGCGGCGTTCTTGCTTGCCGTCAGGCTTCGGGTGGCCAGGAGCGCTAGGAGGAGGAACGCGGCCGCGGTGAAGGTCGTGGCCTGGACCGCGGTGGCCAGCGCCG
>JAKDNL010000704.1 GCA_030451825.1 Pseudonocardia sp.
CGAACAACGCCGTCGAGTACTTCGTCTCGTACTACGACTACTACCAGCCCGAGGCCTACATCGCGCAGACCGACACCTACATCGAGAAGGACTCGTCGGTCAACGACGATGTGGAGCGGCTGCGCCACTCGGCGACGATGAACCTGCTCTCGCGGCGCGACGTGGTCGTGGTCGCGTCCGTGTCGTGCATCTACGGCCTGGGCACGCCGCAGTCCTACCTCGACCGCTCGGTGCAGCTCGCGGTCGGGCAGGAGGTCGAGCGGGACGCGCTGCTGCGCGCCCTGGTGGACGTGCAGTACACGCGCAACGACGTGGCGTTCGCCCGTGGCACGTTCCGGGTCCGCGGGGACACTGTGGAGATCATCCCGGCATACGAGGAGCTGGCGCTCCGGATCGAGTTCTTCGGCGACGAGATCGAGTCGCTCTACTACCTGCATCCGCTCACCGGCGAGACGATCAAGCAGGTCGAGGAGATGCGGATCTTCCCGGCCACGCACTACGTCGCCGGTCCGGAGCGGATGGAGCGGGCCGTGCGCGACATCGAGGCCGAGCTGGAGTCCCGGCTGACCCAGCTGGACAACCAGGGCAAGCTCCTGGAGGCGCAGCGGTTGCGCATGCGCACCCAGTACGACCTGGAGATGATCCGTCAGGTCGGGTTCTGCTCGGGCATCGAGAACTACTCGCGCCACATCGACGGGCGCGGCGCCGGCACCGCCCCGGCAACGCTGATCGACTACTTCCCGGACGACTTCCTGCTGGTCATCGACGAGTCGCACGTGACGGTGCCGCAGATCGGCGGTATGTACGAGGGCGACATGTCCCGCAAGCGCAACCTCGTCGAGTACGGGTTCCGGCTGCCCTCCGCGACCGACAACCGGCCGCTGACCTGGGAGGAGTTCGCCGACCGGATCGGTCAGGCGGTCTACCTCTCGGCCACACCGGGCCCCTACGAACTCTCCCGGACCGGCGGCGAGTTCGTCGAGCAGGTGATCCGCCCGACCGGTCTGGTGGACCCGGAGGTCGTGGTCAAGCCGACGAAGGGCCAGATCGACGACCTGGTGCACGAGATCCGCACCCGCAGCGAGCGCGACGAGCGGGTGCTGGTCACCACGCTGACCAAGAAGATGTCCGAGGACCTCACCGACTACCTGCTCGAGCTGGGTATCCGGGTCCGCTACCTGCACTCGGAGGTGGACACGCTGCGCCGGGTGGAGCTGCTGCGCCAGCTGCGCTCCGGGGAGTACGACGTGCTGGTCGGGATCAACCTGCTCCGCGAGGGCCTCGACCTGCCCGAGGTGTCGCTGGTGTCGATCCTGGACGCGGACAAGGAGGGCTTCCTGCGCTCGGGCACATCGCTGATCCAGACGATCGGGCGTGCGGCGCGCAACGTGTCCGGCCAGGTGCACATGTACGCGGACAAGGTCACCGACTCGATGCGGTACGCGATCGACGAGACCGACCGCCGCCGGGCCAAACAGGTCGCCTACAACACCGAGCGCGGCCTGGACCCGCAGCCGCTGCGCAAGAAGATCGCCGACATCCTGGACCAGGTGTACCGGGAGGCCGACGACACCGAGGAGGCCGTGCCGGTCGGCGGGTCCGGGCGCAACGCCTCGCGCGGCAAGCGCGCGGCCGGGGAGGCGGGCCGGACCAGCTCCGGGGTCGCCGCCGGCAAGGACACCACGAGCATGCCGCGCGCGGAGCTGGCCGACCTCATCCAGCAGATGACCGACCAGATGCTGGCCGCGGCGAGGGACCTGCAGTTCGAACTCGCGGGCCGGTTGCGCGACGAGATCGCCGACCTGAAGAAGGAGCTGCGGGGGATGGACGCGGCCGGGGTGCGGTAGGCCTGTGACGTCGGCGGGCGCGGCGGGAAGGGTCGTGGAACGCGGCCGCGGTCGCCCGGATACCGTAGGTTCCCGTCGCCCGCAGGCCAGCATCCCGGAGGAGCCGCGTGACCGTCATTCGCACCACGCCCGAGGTGGACGTGGTCGTCGCCAGGCTGCGCGCGCTGCTGACCGGCACCCGCGGCGTGGCCTACGTGGCGGTGCCGCTGCTGGTCGTGACCCTGGTCTGGTCGGTGCTGCGGCTCCGCGGCTACCAGCTCGACCTCGACATCTACCGGCTCGGCGTGCAGACCTGGCTGGCCGGCGGCGACATGTACGGCACGCTCCCAGCACCGATGGAGGGGCCGGTGCTGCCGTTCATCTACCCGGTGTTCGCGGCGGTCGTGATGGTCCCGCTGGCGGTGATCCCGTACACGGCGGCGCTGATCGTGCTGTTCGCGCTGTCGCTGTTCGCGCTGGCCGGGTCGATCTACCTGACCGTCCGGGTCGCCTGGCCGGCCGGGGGCCGCAGCGGCGCGTTGTCGGTGTCGATGCTGGCCCTGTCCGCGGCGCTGATCATCGAGCCGGTCGCCCAGACGTTCGCGTTCGGGCAGGTCAACCTCGTACTGATGGCGATGGTGCTCGTCGACTGTCTGGCACCGCGCACCCGCTGGCCACGCGGGCTGATGATCGGCCTGGCCGCCGCGGTGAAGCTGACGCCGGCCGGGTTCGTCCTGTTCTTCCTGATCCGGCGGGACTTCCGGTCGACGGTCGTCGCGGCCGTGACCGGCATCGTCGCGACCGGGATCGGGTTCGCCGTGGATCCGGACGCGTCGGCGCGCTACTGGTTCGGCGGCCCGGCCGCCCGCGTCAGCGGGTCCACGTTCTTCTCCAACGAGACGATCCAGGCGATCCTGGCGCGCCAGGACCTGACCGGCCTGCCGTTCACCCTGCTCTGGCTGGCGGGGATCGTGCTGGTCCTGGTCCTGGCCTACCCGGTGATCCGCCGGGCGGAGCCGGCCACGGCGCTGGCAGCGGTGGCCGCGGTCGTCCTGATGGCGTCTCCCACCTCCTGGTCGCATCACTGGGTGTGGGTGGTGCCGGCGCTGATCGCGATCGGCGCTCATGCCGTGCGCCACCGGTCCTGGGCCTGGGCGGCGCTCGGGGTCGTGACGGCGGTCGTGTTCTATCTGGCCCCGTTCCGCTGGATGCCCAACGTCTGGGGCATGACGATGCACTGGAGCGCGTTCGAGCAGATGCTGGGCGCGAGCTACGTGATCGTCGCGACGGTGTCGCTGGCGCTGGGCTGGTGGTACTTCCAGCGCGGGCCGGGGGCGAGCGGGTCGGACCGGGGCGGCGTG
>JAKDNL010000705.1 GCA_030451825.1 Pseudonocardia sp.
GCCGGGTGGTCTCGGCCTCGGTGAGCTTGAAGACCGGGATGCCGGTCCAGTTGCCGAGGACCTCGGCGATCTGCTCGTCGTCGACCTCGTCCATCCCGTCGCGGCCGCCGGCGCGCCACTGCCGCTCCCGCGCGCGCCGCTGGGTGAGCAGCTGGCCCTCCGAGTCGCGTAGCCGACCGGCCCGTTCGAAGTCCTGGCCGTCGATCGCCGACTCCTTGTCCCGGCGCACGGTCGCGATCTTCTCGTCGAACTCGCGCAACTCCGGCGGGGCGGTCATCGCGCGGATCCGCATCCGCGCCCCGGCCTCGTCGATCAGATCGATCGCCTTGTCCGGCAGGAATCGGTCGTTGAGATAGCGGTCGGCCAGCGTGGCCGCCGCGACCAGCGCCGCGTCGGTGTAGCTGACCTTGTGGTGGGCCTCGTAGCGGTCCCGCAGCCCCTTCAGAATTTCGATGGTATGCGCCACGCTCGGCTCGGCCACCCGGACCGGCTGGAACCGGCGCTCCAGCGCCGAATCCTTCTCGACGTGCTTGCGGTACTCGTCCAGGGTGGTGGCACCGATGGTCTGCAGCTCACCACGGGCGAGCATCGGCTTCAGGATCGACGCGGCGTCGATCGCGCCCTCCGCGGCGCCGGCACCGACCATGGTGTGCATCTCGTCGATGAACAAGATGATGTCGCCGCGGGTGCGGATCTCCTTGAGCACCTTGTTCAGGCGCTCCTCGAAGTCACCGCGATACCGCGACCCGGCCACCAGCGATCCCATATCCAGGGTGTAGAGCTGCTTGTCCTTGAGCGTCTCCGGCACCTCGCCCGCGGCGATCTTCCGGGCGAGGCCCTCGACCACGGCGGTCTTACCCACCCCGGCCTCACCGACCAGCGCGGGGTTGTTCTTGGTGCGCCGGGAGAGGACCTGCATGACCCGCTCGACCTCGGTGTCCCGGCCGATCACCGGGTCGAGGGTGCCCTCGCGGGCCTGCTGGGTGAGGTTGCGCCCGAACTGATCCAGCACCGTCGAACTTGCCGCTGGGGGCGGTTCGCTGCGGGCACCCGATGCCGCGGCGGCGCCGGGTTCGCGCTCGGGGCCGCTGGAGAGTTCCTGGTGCACCTGCCGACGCACCCGGTCCACGTCGGCGCCGAGCTTGACCAGCACCTGCGCCGCGACGCCCTCACCCTCCCGGATCAGCCCGAGCAGGATGTGCTCGGTGCCGACATGGTCGTGGCCCAGCCCCAGCGCCTCCCGCAGCGCCAGCTCGAGGACATTCCTCGCCCGCGGCGTGAACGGGATGTGCCCACCGGGCGGCTGCCGTCCCTGGCCGATGATCTCCTTGACCTGCTTCCGGACCTCGCCCAGGGCGATCCCGAGCGACTGCAGCGCGGTCGCCGCGACGCCCTCGTGGAGCAGGCCCAGTAGGAGGTGCTCGGTGCCGATGTAGTTGTGGCCCAGCATCCGGGCCTCTTCCTGAGCCAGGACGACCACCCGCCGGGCGCCGTCGGTGAACCTGTCGAACATGGCGCACTTCCTGACTGCGCCGGTACCCCCGGCAGACGCCGGGCGTACCGGCAACGCGCCACCCACTGTAGGCGCATTGGCAGGGTCGCCGCGTGGATCCCAGAGCGGGATAATCAGCTCGGCGCCGCGGGGGCCGGGGCCGCAGGCGCCCGGGGGCTCTCTGCAGAACGGCCCGCGGCCAGGTGAACCCCAGCCGACGGCGGGGAACTGGCGGATGCGGCCGAGCGGGGGGAGGCTGGAGAACGGGGACGGGAGCGACGATGCGACACCAGGTCGGCACGGACGCCGGGTCCAGCACCGGGTCGGACTCGGTCCGCGCGTACCTCAGGCAGATCGGCACAGCGGCCCTGCTGGCCGCCGACGAGGAGGTCGGGCTGGCCAAGCGGATCGAGGCCGGCCTCTACGCCGCGCAGCGGCTGCGCCGGGAGGTCGATTCCGGCGAGTCGGTCGGCCCACAGCTGAGCCGTGACCTGGGATGGATCGTCCGGGATGGTGAGCGGGCCAAGAATCACCTGGTGGAGGCGAACCTGCGGCTGGTGGTGTCGGTGGCCAAGCGCTACACCGGGCGCGGGGTGGCGTTGCTGGACCTGATCCAGGAGGGCAACCTGGGCCTGATCCGGGCGGTGGAGAAGTTCGACTACACCAAGGGCTACAAGTTCTCCACCTACGCCACCTGGTGGATCCGCCAGGGCATCACCCGCGCGCTCGCAGATCAGTCCCGGACCATCCGGATCCCGGTGCACATGGTCGAGGTCATCAACCAGCTCGGCCGTCTCAAGCGCGAGCTGCGCGACGACCTGGGCCGCGAACCCACCGCGCCCGAACTGGGCACCGCGGCGGGTATCACCGCGGAGAAGGTGCGCCAGGTCCAGCGCTACGCCCGCGAGCCGGTCTCGCTCGATCAACCCGTCGGTGACCAGGGCGACTCGCAGCTCGGGGACATGATTGAGGACGTCCAGGCGCCGGTGGCGTTGGAGGCGGTGTGGTTCGGGCTTCTGCAGGATCGGCTGCGCGGGGTGCTCGCGACCGTGCCCGCACGCGACGCGGGTGTGCTGCGGCTGCGCTACGGCCTGGACGACGGCCGGCCCCGCACCCTCGCCGAGATCGGCCAGATCTACGGCGTGAGCCGGGAACGGATCCGCCAGATCGAGTCCGACACGATGGACACGCTCCGCCAGCCCAAACGCTGCCACGGCCTGCGCGACTACCTGCTCTAGACCTGCCACGCGTCCGACCCGGGTCGGACGCCCGGGCCGCCTGGGGAGCCCAGCCGGCCCGGGCGCCACGTCGGCGACGGGGTGTCCCGCCGCGTCCTGCGGGAGGGGCCGGTCCTCTCAGCGGGCCCGGCCCATGAGCCGGACGGCGGGTCGGAGCCCGGGTTGGCCGGTGACCCGGACGGCGGCACACGCCGAACTGACGTGGTGGAGCACGCGACGTCCTCGACACCGCGGCGGGCGGGGTCTAACGGGCCCAGGACTCCCGAAGCTGACCAGAAGTGCGCGGGAACGGTCACCCCGAGCCGGCCAGCTCGGCGATGATGGTCTTGGCCATCTCGACCGCCGGTGCGCGGCCGTCGGGCGACGGCGCGAGCGACGCCCACACCACGATCGACGTCCCGGACTGCGGGTCGTAGCCGGCGAACGTGTTGAACCCGGGCAGCTCGCCGGTGTGA
>JAKDNL010000109.1 GCA_030451825.1 Pseudonocardia sp.
CGCGAGAAGGCCGACGAGCTCCGCCGACCGGCGACTGGGCCACGCGGCGTTCGAGATCACCCGAGTACCGACCGTGACAGTGAATTCCCCGAGCAGCACCACGTGCACGCGCTCCGGCCGCGGGTGGACCATCATCGCGTCACCACCCCTACCTGGTCGTGGCGAGCCGATCGTAGCGGCTGCGCAGGTCCACAGCGCACAGCGATGCGCGCCCGGACCGCCGCATCGACTCCACCGCCAGTCCGTACGACGTGAGCTCAGGGCTCCAGGGCCCTGCGGAGCATGCCGACGAGGGCGCCGATCGGAGGCGGCACGGCACCCTCGGGCGGCTGTGCCATCAGCCACGTGTCCATCGCCCTGCCCATGCCGAACGCGACGGCGATCAGCAGGCCGGAGTGAAGGTCGGTCCGCACGGCGCCGCCGGCCCGGCCGGCGTCGAGGACGCGTTCGACCCACGGCATGACCGCCTGTTCCAGCTCGTGCTGCGCCCGCACCAGGGCGGGGTTGTCCGACGCCGCGAGCCATCCCCGCACCAAGGCCGCCAGCTGCGGGTGGGAGGCCAGCTCCGCCGCGGCGTCACGGTAGTAGCGCTCCACGGCCGACCAGAAGGCATCCGGCCCGGGCTCGGTCGGCAGGGCGACGGGTCCGACCCCGGCGAACAGGCGCGCGAACTCGACGCGCGCGACATGCGCGAACAGGTCCTCCTTGCCGTCGAAGTAGTAATACATCGACCCTTTGGAGATGCCGGCGGCCTCGATGACGCGGTTGAGCGAGGCGTCGTGGAAGCCGTGGGCGGCGAACTCGTCCAGGGCGGCGCGCAGGATCGCCTGCTGCCGGGCCGGGGGAGCTTCGCGAAACGGGGGCGGACCACGCCGATCCCGGGCGGTTCAGGCGGCCGGCAGGGCGGGGAGCTCCACGGCGTCGCGGAAGCTCCTGCCCATGACGAGATCCGGCACGTGCGGTAGTCCGAGCAGCCTCATCACCGTGTTCCGCGCAGCCAGCGCGAGCCGGGTCCGCGGCGCGAACGCCACGCCGAGACCCCTGGCCGCGTCCTGCTTGGACCGCAGCAGCGGGCCCAGGCACGCCTCGTAGCGGGCGAACGCGCGGGCGTGGTCGCCGTTCGCGCGGGCCGGCTCGGCGGCCAGGACGTAGGTCTCGACCATCGCCAGCGCCGAGCCCTGCCCGGCCAGCAGCGACGGGCACGCCGCCGCGTCGCCCACCAGCGCCACCCGGCCCCGCGTCCAGGACGGCATGCGGATCTGGCTCGCGCGGTCGAAGTAGAACGTCCGCGCCGACGCCATCGCGTCGAGGATCGCCGGTGTCTCCCATCCGGCCGTGGCGAGCCGCCGACGCAGCAGTGCCTGTTGCTCGGCGGGGCACTCCGGCGGCGCGCCGCCGTCGTCGCGCACGGTGGCGCAGAACATCGTGACGTCATCGCGCAGCGACACCCGCAGCATCTGGAACCCGACGTCGGCGTGCATCACGGCCGTGAGCTCGCCGCGCGGGCGGTACCCGGCGACGTCGAAGACGGCGACGACGATGCCGAGGTAGCGCTCGAACCGCTCCTGCGCGCCGAAAGTCAGCGCGCGCACCCGCGAGTGCAGGCCGTCGGCCCCCACCACGAGGTCGAACTCCCGCCGCGACCCGTCCTCGACCGTCGCGGCCGACCGACCGGGCCTCGACGAACTCGTAGCCCCGGCTACGGATTTCGGGGACGATGCCCATCCGCTCGGCCACGTCGAAGCCCGCGCCCCAGAAGTCGACGAGGTAGCCGCCGCGACGCAGCTCGGGCGCCCGCCGCTGGCAGCACCAGTGAGACCCGCTAGTTCGACCACCAGTCGAACAGATGGGAAGGCCAGACGAACGAGCAACCTGTGACGGTCCCTGGCAGCCATCCGGAGCACCACGGAGAACACCGCAATCCGGGGTACGAGGGGATGATCGGGTAGAGGTTCGTTGAGATGGCTCCACGGCGCCACCCGGCGGCGCTACGTTGGCACGATCGACCCCGCCCGCTTGCGGACAATCCAGGAGGAGTACGAGATGGCCCTCGGGCACGGCCGCGTCAAGCGGCGCTTTCTCTGGCTGCTCAACAACACCCTCAACCGGCTCACCTCGCGCATCGCGCGGTCGGGACGCGGCCCGTTCGCGCTCGTGCGTCATGTCGGACGCCGGAGCGGCACCACGTATGAGACCCCGCTGATCCTGGCCCGCGTGCCCGAAGGCTTCGTCGCGGAGCTGACCTACGGAACCGGAGTGAACTGGTACCGCAATATCGTCGCGGCCGGCCAGTGCGTGATCATCTCCGGCGGGAAGGAGTACCGCATCGACCGGATCGAAACATGTGATCCCGACACCGGGTTGCGCGCCTACGGGTTCCCGGCCGCTCTGGTGCTGCGACTCCTGCGCCGAGAGGAGTTCCGGCTACTCCACAGCGCCGGATGACCCGGCTTGATGCCCCGCTATGGCGCCGTTGCAGAAGGCTCACAGTCAGGACAGCGGCAGGAAGCGGCGCAGCTTGCCGGTCGCCGGGTGGCGCGCCAGCTCGGGCACGGTGCGGACCGCCACGACGGGCCGGGCCAGGCCCACGCGGGCGAGCGCGGCGATAAGGTCGGTGCGCAGCCGGGCGAGGTCGAGCGCGGCCCCGGCCACGACCGTCACGTCGAGGCCGTCTCGGGTTTGGTGCACCTGGTACTCGACGACGTCGGGGTGGTGCAGCAGGACCGACCGCACGACCAGCGGATGGATCGTGACGTCGCCGTAGCGGAACTCTTCGTCGGTGCGGCCCTGTACGCGGGCGCGCAGGTATCCGTGGCCGGCCGCGGGTGGTTGGGCCACGAAGCGGTCGGTGAGCGCGTAGCGGATCAGCGGCTGGACCCGGTTGTAGAGGTTGGTGACCAGGATCTTCGTCGACGGTGTGCCGGGTGGGACCGGCCGGTCGTCGGCGTCGACCAGTTCGACGATGCAGCCGTCCTCGGCGACGGTGAGCACGTCCTGCCCGGGCCGGCTGGTGCCGGAGACGCCCTCGGACGCGGCGAAGGTGTCGATCACCGGGGCGCCGAACCCGGCTGTGATCGCCGCCCGCAGCTCGGGGCTGCACGTCTCGCTGGTGCACGTCACGCCCATCGGGGTGATCCGCAGCCGTCCCGCCCGCTGCTCGGCGGCGAGCCGGGCGAGCATCGTCGGGTAGCCGAACAGGGCCGGCGGCCGGATCGCGTTGAGCCGCGCCACGATCTCCGGCAGCGCCAGGGTGACCGGCACCGCCACGAACCGGAACGGCAGCGCCCCGTTCGCGGTCACCGCGGGCGCGAAGCCGGTCTGATGCACCGGCGACGCCGCCGCGACCATTGCCACCGGCAGCCCGCCAGGTGGCGGGCCGCCGGCCTGCTGGATCCGCGCGACCAGCCCGCGGGTCAGGGCACCGATGTGCTGCACCGTCGCCTCGTCGTCGTAGACGAACACGCCGCGCTCGCCCGAGCTGCCGCCGGAGGCGAACGCGAGATAGTCGCCGAGCACGGGGTTCGGCTCGGGTCCGGTAGCGGCCAGGGCGTCCTCGACAACGCTACGGCGTAGCCGCCGGTCGGTGAACACGTCGTCGAGCTCGGCGGTCATCTGCGCTTTGGTCATCACCGGCAGCAGCGAGAGGTCGCCGGGGTCGACGGCGTCGAAGTCGATGCCGGCCAATCGTCGGGCGTGAAACGGTGAGCGCTCCGCAGCGTTGGCGAGCAGCGCGTGCAGCCGGTCGCGTTGGTGCCGGGCGATGCGGGCGCGATCCCATCCCATCCGGGCCAGGTGCTCGGGGTAGGCCGCACGCAGCGCCGGCTGCAGCCGGTCGCGCAGCGCGCGGAACGGGGACGTCTCGACGGTGGTCATGGCGACTCCTCGGTAGGAGAAGGGGTTCAGATCGGCTCGACGAGCCGGGAGGCGAGGTCCTCCAGGTAGCGCACCGGCAGCGCCGCCGGATCGGCGGCACGTTCCAGTACGAGCCCCGCGTCCATGCTGAAGATCAGTTCGGCGAAGACGCGGGGTGGATACACCGGGGCCAGGCCCCCACGGGCCAGCACCGACCGGGCCGCCTCGGCGAACTGGTCCAGCGCACGCGCGTGCAGCCCGCCGTAGCGCCGGCCGAGCTCCGGGTCGCGCGCGGCCAGCACCCGGAACTCGATGAGCAGCCGCAGCCAGCCCGCGCCCTCCTCCGAGCGGCGCGCGTTGGTGCGCAGCAGGGCCAACAGCCCGTCCAGCCCGGCGTGATCGACGGCCACACGCGCGTTCTCCTCGGCCCGCCCGGCGATCCGCTGTTCCAGCAGGGCGAGAAAGAGGTCGGCCTTGCCCGCGAACTGTGAATACACGACGCCCTTGGAGAAGCCCGCCTCCTGCGCGATCGCCTCGAGGCTGGCCCCGGCATAGCCGCGCTCCAGGAACACCCGGCGCGCGGCCTCGAGCACCAGCTCGCGGTTGCGCTCGACCTGCTCGACCCTACTCAGCCTCGTGACCACGGACAGAGGAAATACCTACGGTATCCAAATGTCAACGGTATCTCAGCTCCCCGGATCGAAGTTGGGCCGAACGGAGTGCCGGCAGTGGCTCCCGGCTTCGGGGGGACACCTACGGCCGGCCGGGCTCCGGTCATCTGGTCATCAGTAGCTGAACGTCGTGGCGCCGTCGCCGATCCATTTCCAGAGCGGGACGGTGCCGCCGATATCGGCGCCCTTGATGAGGTGGTCCTGGTCGAGCTGTTTGGCGTGGAAGCACAGCGGGCAGACCAGGTAGGTCCCGCCGGCGTCGGTGTATCTGGTGATCAGCTCGGGTAGCGGGGGGCAGCCGGTGCAGGCGACGCCGGCGGCGACACCGCCGATGGCGAGCCGAACGGCTTCTTTGCTCAGGAACATCAGGGTCGGGCGGCCCTCCTCGGCCGCGGCGACGGCGACCAGGAGCGCCACGGTGACCCGCTCGGGGTCTTCCATGCCGGGTGCCCCGGCACCGCTCGCTGCGGGAGGTCGTGGAGTGGTCCTACGTCGGCCTGCTCGACGAGGCCCAGCGTGACCTGTTCGTGCAGCTCGCGACGTTCGCCGGCTCGGTGGAGCCCGCCGCCATCACCGCGGTGTGCGGCACCACTGGCTGCCTGCCGGACCTCGTGGACCGCTCGCTCGTGGTGCGCAGCCCGCAGGAGCCGGTCACGTTCGGGCTGCTCGAGACGCTCCGTGCGTTCGGCCGGTCCCGGCTGGCCACCGACCCCGCAGCCCCGGTACTGCGCCGGCGGCACGCCGCCTGGGCGGTCGGGTTCGCCGAACAGGTCTGGACCGCCCACGAGAGCCCCACCGAGGCCACCGAGATCCGCCGGTTCACGGCCCACTTGTCCGAACTGCGCCGGGCGCATGCCTGGCTGTGCACGAACGGGCCCCTGGAGGAGCAACTGCGGCTCGGTATCGTCCTGGCCGACCAGGCCTACATCCAGGCGCGGGTCGACCTGGTCCGGTTGGTCGACGAGGCCCTCGCGGCGGTCCGGCCGTCCGACGGTGGCCCGTCCGACGATGGTGCCGCGGCGCACCCGCTGCTCGCCCGATTGCTCGGCTACGCCGCCATGTCGAGCTGGCAGCGCGGAAACCTGGGCGAGGCGGAGGCACGGTGCCGGACGGCGTTCGCCGTGGCCGAGGCGGCAGGGGAGCCGACCAGCGCGCGAGAGGCGTGGGAGGCCCTGGGCAACGTGCTGGCCTTCCGCGGCGACATGACCGGCGCACTGGCGCACTGCGCGCACTCCCGGGACCTGGCGATCGCGGCCGGTGACCGGTGGGCCGAGCTGATGGGGGTTCTCGACCTCACGATCACCAGCGCCTACGCGGGACGACACGACGACGCGGCACGACACGGCCACGAAAGCGCGGAGCTCGCCGAACAGATGGGCTCACCCAGCGCCGCGGCCTGGGCCGCCTTCGCGGTCGGCGAGCGGCTCGCCCAGATCGGATCACCCGATGCCACTCGGCACCTGGAACGGGCGGTGGAACTCGCCTCCGAGGTGGACGCGACCTTCGTCCTGGGTGTCGCCCGGCACACCCTGCTGACCACCGCGGCACGCCGCGGCGATCCCGCCGAGATGACCCGACGAATCGGCCCGTTGCTGGACCACTGGCACGGCCTCGGCGCCTGGACCCAACTCTGGATCGCGATCCGTGCCCTGATCGAGGCACTCTCTCGGACCGGCCGACACCGCGACGTCGCCCAGCTGATCGGCGCCCTGAGGGCCAGCCACACGGCGCCCACGGAGTTCGGCCCGGACGCCGAACGCACCCGAGCGGCCGAGGCCGCCGCCCGGAAAGCGCTCGGCCCCGAGTTCGCGGCGCAGCTCGCCGAAGGCGCGGCCCTCGGCGACACCGGCGCCGTCAGCCTGGCCCGGCGCCTCGGCGCCGTCACCTCGCCGCCCTGACAGCAGCCTCCGCTTACGGTGCCACCGGCTGGTCACCGCGGTTCGGTGGTCTCCGCGAGGGCGGGGAACACGGCCCGGCGACGTGGTGTCGGTGAGGCGTCGGTACCCGGTCAGCGGCGGGCGATCGCTTGGCGGATCGCCTCGACGACGGCGTCGGGACGCTGGTTGTGGACGTAGTGGGTGGTGCCGGGGACGGTGATCACCTCGGCGCCGGGGACGCCGGCCGCCCACTGCGCCTGGCCGTCCCACTGCGCGACGTTGATCTCGTCGACCTCGGCCTGGGTGAACGGTGCACCTTCGGGGATCGGGTCGTCGCTGAGCTTCGGCCCGCCCCGCCGGACGACGACGACCGGGATGTCGGGCAGCGGGCCGGCCGCCCCGATCTCGTCGAACAGGGTGCCGAGGTCGTAGGACTCGAGCTGGTAGCCGGGCACCTGACTCGGGTCGAGGCCGCTCACCCGCACCTTCTCGGATATCTCGGGGCCGAGGATCTCCCGCCACGGGGGAAGCGGGGAGTCGACGGTCACCAGCGCGCCGACCTCGTCCGGGTACGTGCGGGCGTAGAGCAGGTCGAGCGCACCGCCCAGCGAGTGCCCGACGAGCACGTAGGGCCCCGGCACGTCGGCGGCGGCGAATAGGTCGTGCAGCTCGGTCACCACGTCGGCGGGGTCCCGGGGCATGGGCGCCGAGTCGCTGCGGCCGCGGCGGGCCGTCTCGCCGAGGGTCACGGTCCCGCTCGCGTTCGTCGTGGTGATCATCGATCCGGGCCGGTCGTAGATGCAGACCCGGTTGGTCTGCGCGAGGGCGGGGAACACCGCGGGCGACGGCGTGTCGGTGAGGCTCCAGATGTCGCCGGCGTTGCCGTAGCCGGACTGCAGGGTCACTGTGGGGCTTCCGGTGCCCATGCACTCCAGGTACAGGGTCCGCCCGTCGACCTCGACGGCCTGGGCGAGGTGGTTGTCGCCGCCGGTGAGCGTGCTGCGGCCGGCCCGGACGGCAGTGAGGACGTCCTCGATCGCCTTGATCGCGACGGGGGCGTTGTCGATCATGATGTTGTGCCCCGCGTGGGTGTCGGTGATGTGCACCGACCCGGGGAAGTACCCGGCGAGCTCGTTCTGGGCGGCGGTGTTGGTCCGGTCGATCACCTCACCGAAGTTGCGGGGGACGTCCGGGGGCAGCAGGCCCTGGTCGAGGTAGTCGGGCACCAGCTCGGCGAAGCGCACGCTGGCCGTCAGCACCACGACCGGCATCGGGCGTGGCGGATCGGCCGACTCGGCCGCCTCGACCTGGTCGAGGCTGGCGTCGAAGTCGTACTGCTCCAGGTCTGGGTAGGCCGCGATCTGCGCCGGCGTGCGGTTGTTGGCTTTGACCCACGTGCGCCACTCCTGCGGCGTCATCTGGGCCCGGAGCTCGGGGGAGAGCACGTCGACGAACACGATGCCCCTGACGTCGGCGGGGTGCTCGGCGGCGAAGACGCGGGCGATGTTGCCGGCGAAGGAATGGGCGGCCAGGACGTAGGGGCCCTGCATGTGAAGCGCATCGAGCACGGCCTGGATGTCGCGGGCGCCGTCCTGGGGGGTGATGGGCTGGGCCACCGGGGTGCTCCGGCTCGGCGAGCCGTCGAGATACTGGACCCCGGGCCGGTCCCAGGCGCACACGCGGGTCTGGGCGCCGATGGTGTCGTAGACGTTGGGCGGGTCCTGGTCGGGGGCGTGCCAGAGGTCCGTCGCCGTACCGCCGCCCGACAAGAGCAACACGGTCGGGGAGCCCTTGCCGTGGCACTCGACGTAGATCGACCGGCTGCCGCCGATGTCGACGTTCTCGGCGATCGAGCGGGCCCCCTCGGTGCTGGAGCCGGAGCACGCCGCGGCGAGGAGCCCCACGGTGGCGGTCCCGGCGAGGAGCACGATCGGTAGTCGGCGGCGCGGTCGGCCGGACATCGTGGCGAGTCGCATCATCGGGCCCTTCGATGGTCACCGGCGGTCGTCAACGGACAGCTCCTGGTCCACCCGACCCTGGGTGCCGGGCGGTGTCGTCGAGGCGCAGACGCCGAGATGGCCCGTCGCGGCGGCCTCGTCGTCGCGCGGTGGCCACCGCGGCGACCCGGCGTCCGATCCGCTCCTCATAGACGGGAGGCGTTCAACGCGCCGGAACGATTCGTTCCACTCGCTTCGCGGGAGGGGTCAGAGCGCTCAGCCCTTGACCGCGCCCCCGGTGAAACCGGCGATGAACCGGTGGAGGAACAAGTTGAACACGAACGCGATCGGCAGCGCGACGATCACGATCGAGGCGAGCAACGACTGCCAGAAGTACACGTCGCCGCGCACCAGCTCGGTCGGGATGCCGATGCTCACGGTCTTCGCATCCGAGCTGGACACGAACGCCAGCGCGTAGATGAAGTCGCCGGCCGCGAGGGTGAAGGCGAAGATGACGACCGCGACGATTCCCGGGTAGGCCAGCGGCAGTACCACGCGCAGGAACGCCTGCCCGCGGCTGTAACCGTCGACCATCGCCTGCTCCTCGATGTCGATCGGGATCGCCTTGAAGAAGCCGAGCAGCAGCCACACCGCCACCGGCGTGGTGATCGTCGGATACACCACCACCATCGACCACAGCGTGTTCTGCAGCCCGAGGAACGCGACCACCTGCGACATCGAGATGAACAGCAGCGACGGCGGCACCAGGTAGACGAGGAAGATCGCAACGGCGAGCGGGCCGCCGAAGCGCAGCCGCAGTCGGGCGAGGCTGTAGGCCGCCGGCAGCGCGAGCGCCAGCGTGATGGCCACGGTGAGCGCCCCGACGAGCAGGGTGTTCAGGCAGAACCGGACGAACGGGGTGTCGGTGAACAGGAAGCTGACGTGTTCGAACGTGGGCTGGTAGGTGAACCAGAAGGGCGACAGCCCGTACTGGTAGAGGCCGCCGTCCTCCTTGAGCGCGCTGACGATCGCGATCTCGAACGGCACCACCGTGAAGATGACGAACAGGGCCGCGATCACATAGAGCGCGATCCGGCCACGGCGGCGCCTGCGGGTGGCCCGACCCGAACGCCGCGCGCCGAGCCCGTCGCGGCCCGCCTCCACGATGCCCACCTCAGCTCACCTCCGAGCGGCGGACCGCGCGCAGGATCAGCACGGCGAAGGCGAGCAGCACGGGGAACAGGAACAGCGCGATGGCGGCGCCCTGACCGAGGTCGCCACCCTCGATGCCCTTGAAGAACGCCCAGGTCGGCAGGATCTGGGTCGCGTTGACGGGCCCGCCCCGGGTGAGCACGTAGACCGTCGTGAGATCTGTGAAGATCAGGATCCCGCCGAACAGGGTGGCCACGGCGATGATCGGCAGGGTCAGCGGCAGGGTGATCTGGAAGGTCTTGCGCCAGAAGCCCGCACCGTCGATCTCCGCCTGCTCGTCCACCTCCCTTGGCACCGACAGCAGCCCGGCCAGCACGATGACCGCGGCCAGCGGGGTGATCCGCCAGACCTGGGCGATGACCACGGCGGCGAACGCCGTGGTCGGGTTGCCCAGCCAGTTGACGTTGCCGTCGATGATCCCGAGCGTGCGCAGCACCCAGTCGATGGGGCTGTAGAGGGTGTCGAACATCCACAGCCACAGGATCGACACCAGCGACACCGGTGTCGTCCACGGCAGCAGCACGAGGAAGCGGAACACCCATTTGCCGCGGAAGTCCTTGCTGAGCACCAGCGCGAGCACGGTGGCCAGCACCACCACGCAGGCCAGCGAGATCAGCGTCATCACCACGCTGTTGAGCAACGACGTGACGAACACCGGATCGGCCAGCGCGCGCCGGAAGTTCGTCAGGCCCGCCCAGTGCAGGCTGGGGTCGCCGACCGTCGCCGTCGACAGGCTGTAGGCGATGGCCAGGAAGAACGGGATCGCCACCAGACCGAGGATGTAGACGATCGAGGGCAGCAGCAGCAGCGACGCGAGCGGCCCCTCCCGGTCGAGCACCGACCTGCGGCGCCGCCGCCGCGGCGAACCTTCCGGCGGACGCCCCGCACGGGCCACCCCCTCGGGCGCGACCTCGCCCCGGCTCATCGGCCGCTGCCCTGCACGACGTCGCGGCGGGCGTCGATGCGCAGCCCGGTGCCGGCGTCGAAGAACCTCAGGTCGGCGGCGCGCACGACGAACTCGTGCTGCTCCTCCGCCCGCACCGCGGTGTCGATGGTGGAGGGCAGGACGGCCCGGATCCGGGCCCGTTCACCCAGGCCGGGGGCGACCCCCACGAGGTGTCGCTCCGCCCCGAGGTGCTCCACCAGCTGGACGTGGAACGGGGTCACCAGGTCGGCGTCGCGGACCGGCACGGCCTCGCGCGGCAGGAAGCGCTCCGGCCGGAAGCCCAGCAGATGGTCGGACCGGGTGACCAGGTTCATCGGCGGGGAGCCGACGAACGTCGCCACGAACGTGTCGGCCGGATGGTGGTAGATCTGCTCCGGCGTGTCGAGCTGGCGCAGGCGTCCCTCGGAGAGCACCGCGATCCGGTGCCCCATCCCCATCGCCTCCACCTGGTCGTGGGTGACGTAGACCGTGGTGGTGCCCACCCGCTGCTGGAAGTCCTTGAGCTCCTCGCGGGCGCTGGTCCGCAACTTGGCGTCGAGGTTGGACAGCGGCTCGTCGAGCAGGAACACGCTGGGCGCGCGGACCAGTGCCCTGGCCAGCGCGACCCGCTGCCGCTCGCCCCCGGACAGCACGCGGGGCTTGCGGTCGAGCAGGTGGCCGATGCCCAGCAGGCCGGCCGCCCACTCGACCTTCGTCGCCCGCTCGCGCTTGTCGAGCCTCTCGGCCCGCAGCGGGAAGTCGATGTTGTCGCGGATGGACTTGTGCGGGTACAGCGCGTAGCTCTGGAACACCATCGCGATCTTGCGGGCCCGCGGCGGCAGGTCGACCATCGGCTCGCCGCCGATGTAGATCTCCCCGGAGCTGGGCCGCTCCAGCCCCGCGATCATGCGCAGCAGGGTGGTCTTCCCGCAGCCCGACGGCCCGAGCAGGACCATGAACTCGCCGTCCGCGGTCGCAAAGTCGATGTGGTCGACGGCGAGCACGCCACCGTGGGCGCTGAACCGCTTGGTGATCTCGCGGACCTCGACGACCGCCACCTCAGCCGACCAGCCCCTGCTTGCGCCACTTGTCGAAGATCTGCCGGCAGCGGGCGTCGGCCTCCTGCACGGCCTGGGCCGGCGGCAGCTGCCCCAGCGCGGACTTGGCCATCATCTGCGGCAGCACGAACGTCGTGAAGATCTCGCCGACCGCGGCGTTCGCCGGGCCGGGGTGCCCGAGGTTGGTGCTCCAGTCGAAGCTGGTCTTGAGCACCTCCAGTTTGTTGGCGGGCTGGGACCCGAACGGATCGTTCGCCAGCCAGCCGTCGAGCTGCGAGACAGTGCCCGGGAACGCGGGGAAGTTGTAGAGCTCGGAGTGGTAGGTGACCGCCGCCGCGTTCTCCGACAGGTTGAGCAGGAACTCCTTGGCCGCGTCGATGTTCTTGGAGAACGTCGGCACGATGTAGACGGCGATCACGTGCTCACTGGCCAGTCCCTGGCCGCCCGGCCCCTTGAGCGCCGGGGTGAAGAAGATGTCGTTGGCGACGTCGGGGGTGGTCTTCTGCGCGGAGCGGTACGCCGAGATCGAGTTGAGGATGTAGGAGAGCTGGCCCGCGCCGAGACCCTGGTTGTTCGACGCGGCGTTCCACGAGAAGACCGTGCTGGTCATGGACTGGTGGTAGAGCTTGGTCATGTACTCGACGGCGGCCACCGTCTCCGGGGAGTTGAGCACGACCTGCTGGTTCGCGTCCTGGATCGACCCGCCGAAGGACCAGATCATGGCCCGGGCGGCCATGTTCGAGTCGATCTCGTTGGACATCCCGATGCCCAGCGGGATGCCCTGCTTGCTCTTGATCTGCGTCCCGCCGGCGAGCAGGTCGTCGTAGGTCTTGGGCCCGTCGGGCATGCCCGCCTTGTCCCACAGGCTCTTGCGGTAGTCGCCGGGATCGGGCACCCAGCTGTGGCAGTACCCGTAGTACTTGTTCGTCGTCGGGTTGTGGCTGACCTGCTTCGCCCACTCCACCTGCTTGCCGTAGCGCTTCTGGGCCTCGGTGTTGACGTCGGTGAGGTCGACGAGGCTGGGCTCGAGTGCGGACGGAACGGTGATCCACATGATGAGGTCATGGCCCGAGCCCGCGGAGATCTCCGCGGCGGTGCGCGGGACGATGTCGGCGTAGTTGATGTGCTCGACCGAGGCGTTGACCCCGACGTGCTGACCCCACTGCGTCACGTAGGGGTCGAACCACTTGTCATAGGCCGGCACGAAGTGGCTCCACTGCAGGATCCGCAGGTCACCGGAGAGCTTGCTCGCCGGGTCGTTGAACACCACTTCCGGCGCCGCGGCGGTCGGCGGCGGGGCCGCTCCACCTCCGCCCGACCCCGGCGCCTTGCCGCAGGCGACCGCGAGGCCGCCGAGCGCGGAGAGTTCGATAAGGTGACGGCGCGAGATGGTGGGTCCCGAGCGCGATCCGGACACCGGCGATCACATCCCTCGTTCAGGGGCACAGTCCACTACTGAACGTTATGACGTTACCTCGCGGTGCTCTCGCGAGGACAGGGCTCGCAGATCACGGATGCGTGTCGCCGAGCCGTCCGGTGCGGCCGGGTGCCCACGGTTTCCCGGCCTCGGGCAGTCGCTCCTAGTCGTTGGTGAACGGTTTCTGATCCGCTGCGCACACGGTCCCCGGAGCCGGCGCCACGAGGTCGACGAGGTACCGCGTCCGCGCTGCCTCGATGCACTGGCTCGGGTCGTTGAAGCTGAGGTGGCCGTAGCCGTCATGGGTCAGCAGCACGGAGTTGCCGAGCAGTTGCTCGGAGTGCACCGCGTTGCGGTAGCCGGTGTTGGGGTCGAACCGGGTGCCGATCAGCAGGATCGGGACGTCGGTCTCGACGTTCCACGGTCCGGTGTAGCGGTCGTTGCTCTCGGCCGGCCAGTTCGAGGCGCACGGGGCCCACAGCCACCATCCCTGGACCGGACCCGACATCGTGCTGCCCGCAGTGAGGTCGCCGATCACCGTCGGCCAGTCCGTGACGGGCTTCGACGCGGGGCCGTCCAGGCAGGAGATCGACGCGGACTTCGTTGCCTCGGCAAACGCCTTGGGCGAGCGGGACGCCTCGGCCATGGTCACGAGCTTCGAGACGTCGCCATCGACCGCCGCGTTCAGCGTCTCGGCGTATGCGGGCCACGTCTGCGGATCCCGTAGCGGCGCAAAAGACGTCAGCATGAGATCGCTGTAGAACAGCTTTCCGGGCGGGTCCGCGTCGGGTGCCGGGATCGGCGCCCGTTGCACCGTTCGGAAGAGCCGAGCGACGCGCTCGGCCGGGGTGTCGCCGTGCCCGGCCAAGGCGCACCGATCAGGCCCGGCCTCCTCGCAGAGCTTCAGGAACTGGTCGAAGACCGCGTCGGTCGACGCCGCGTCGGCCGCGGACCTGGTCTCCGCGCTGGTCGTGAACGCGACCGGGTCGACGATTCCGTCGAGCATCATCGCGCGAACCCGGTCGGGGAACATGTTGGCGTAGATCTGGCCGATCATGGTGCCGTAGGAGAAACCGACGTAGGTGATGGTCTCCTCGCCGACCGCCTCTCGGAGGTGATCCAGATCCCGAACGGTGTCGACGGTCGACACGTGCGACAGCAGCGGGCCCATCACCGCACCGCAACGAGCCGCGAGGTCGGTGGTCCGCCGTGCGTAGGCGTCGGACTCGGCCGGCGTGGACGGAAGCACCGCCCCTTGCCAGAACGCGGCCTCCTCGGCGTCGCTGTCGAAGCAGTGCACCGGGGAGCTGGCATGGGTGCCGCGTGGATCCCAGCTGACGAGATCGAACCGCCCGTCACCATACAGATCCAGGTCGGCGGCACCGTCGCGCAACAGCCCGATGCCGGTATCGCCCGGTCCGCCCGGATTGATGAAAATGGTCCCGATCCGCTGGTCCGGCCGGCTCGCCGGATGGCGTGCCACGGCCAGCTCGATCTGCTGCCCATCCGGGTCGCTCCAGTCCAACGGCACCGGCACGGTGGCGCATTCGAGCGTGTCGTGGCACGGGGTCCACACAGCTCCGGACACAGGAGCGGTGCTCGGCTGCGGAGTCGCCCCGGACGCGGCGTGAGAGGAGCCGCTGCACGCCGCCGCGAGCAGCGCCAGCGCGGTGGTTGCCCCCACCGTGGCCACGTGCCGACGTCGACCGGTGCTCGCGCGGAGCTGTTGCGAGTTGTTCACGACGAGGACCTCCGGAGTTGACCGGGTAACCGGGGCGAGTTTCACGGGTTCACGGGCGACGGGGTGTAGTTCTGGTCGAGCACATCCAGCATCATCTGGTTGGCGTTCGCGCCACCGTCATCGATGCCGAGAGTCAGATTCGTCCAGACCACGATCGCGAGCCGGTTGGTGCGGTCATAGCCGGCGAACAGGTTGAAGCCGGCGGTCTCTCCTCCGTGGAACTCGATCGAGTTGTCGGCCCACCGGATCGAGCTCAAGCCGTACCCGTAGTACTGCCCGGGCTTGTCGGCATGTTCCAGCTGCAGGCTGTTGATCAGACGATCCTGGTACTCGGGATCGAGCAGGCTGCCGCCGACGTAGGCCGTGAAGAAGGTGGCGAGGTCGTTGGCGGTGGAGACGACGCCACCGGTGCCGAAGGCGAACGTGTGGTTCACGTCCGTGTAGTCGATCGGCAGCAGAGTGCCCGCGTGGGCCGCCGCTTGCTCCTCCGGCGTGTACGGGAACCCATCGCCGAACACGTGGGACGAGCTGCCGTACATGTACCCGTGCGAGGACGGGTCGGGAAGAACGACCGAGTCCGGCGGGGGAAGGAACGAGTTGGTCATGCCGACGGGTCCGAACACCCGATCGTGCAGCACGGTGGCCAGCGGTTTGCCGTCTACTCGCTCGGCCACCAGCCCCAGGAGCGCGTAATTGGTGTTGCTGTACTCGTAGTCGGCGCCCGGAGCGAAGTTGGGCGGGTGGGAGAACGCGAT
>JAKDNL010000706.1 GCA_030451825.1 Pseudonocardia sp.
CGCGCCCGGGTCGCCGCGGCGGGCCGGAGCACAGGTCGCCCCACCCCGCCTCCGTCCCGTCCCGAGGGGCGCTGACCTCGGCACCCCTCGTGAGCGGAAATCGTCGCCCGGGCAGCGATATCCGCGCACGGGCGGGTCAGCCGAGCGGCATCCCGTCACCGATCCACTCGTAGGCGAGGGTCTTGTCCGCCGACAGGTCCGCGTCGATGATCCACGCGACCGCCTCGCCGGAGAGCGGGTAGCGGACGTCGTCGCGGGCGGTGGCCCAGAGCGAGGCGAACACGACGGCGTCGGGCTGGTGCGTGCGCAGCGCCCACACGACCTCGGGGCACTCCTGCCGCACCACCGCGTCGACGACGACGCGACACCACCCATGCTCGTGCTCCCCGTCGGCCTCCATGTCGAGGCCGAGGTCGTCGCGTTCGGCCAGCATGCCCAGGACCACCGGATCGATCCCGTCGACGACGTCGAGGAGCGCGTCGACGTCCGGGGTCCAGTAGCCGGGGGCCCCGCCGCCGAACATCCGGACGTCGAACTCCTGGCGCAGCAGGTCCAGGCAGAGCAGGCGGCAGGCGACGCGGGCCCGGTCGACCTGGGTGTCGAACGCCGTCAGACCGGCCTCGCCCAGGATCTGCCAGACCTCGCGCGCCCAGGCCAGCGCGGACCCGTGCCGGGCGAAGACCGCCGTCGCGATCTCCACGACCGCCTCCCAGGACTCGTCGGCCGCGACGGGTTCGTCGTCCGGTGCGCCGGCACGCAGCAGTGTCTCCAGCGCCGTCTCGTCGTCCGGGTCGTCGTCGCGCTCCTCCGCGTCGTCCAGGTCCGGCAGCTCGACCGCGCCGGAACCCGGCCCGCCGGACGGGTTCGGAGAGTTCTCGAGCGAGAGCCTGTCGAACTCGACGAGCCGGCGCCCGACCTCGGCCACGTCGTGGTCGTACTCGACGACCGAGGCCGACCGCACGAGCTCGAGCGCCCGGCACACCCGGTTCGCCGACTCCAGGAGCCGGACCAGATCACCGCGGTCGGCGGGGACGACCAGCCGGTCCATGCCGGCGCCCACCGGATCCCCCAGGACGTCGTCGTAGCGTTCGGCGAGCCAGCCCCGCAGGTCGGCGTAGGCGGTCAGCGCCCGCTCCAGGTCGGCATCGGCGGAGCGCACCGCGTCGCACACCGCGGTCGTGAACCGGAGCCGCTCGTCGATCAGACCGGTCGCGCGTCGGCGGTCGTCCGGCGTCAGCCAGCCGGGGTCGGTGGACAACGGCCACCGCGGGTACGGGTCGTCGATCGGCCAGGCGAAGGCGCAGGTCAGGCAGCGCCGGTCGGGCTCGTCCGCCGGTCGGTCGACCGGGGCACCCGCGGCCGGGAGCCCGGGCGGACGGGAGTACGGCCGGGCGGGGCCCACCGGGACGAGCGATACCGAACCGCAGTGCGGGCACGTCTCGTCTCCGTACATGCGGGCACCGTCCCACGTCCGGGGAGCAACCGCCGTCCTCCGCGGGCCCGGCACACCGGTCCCCGACGGCGCACCGGGCCCGGTCGGTCAGCCCGCCAGATCGGCACGCACGCGTACGGGTCGTGCACCAGGCCGTCGGTCCGTTCGGTCTCCGCGGCTCGTCCGGCCGCCACCGCGAGCGCGGTGACGCCCACGCTCGTCGTGATGTCCCACTGGTCGTCGTCGCGTCGCATGTGATCGACCACCCGTGTTCTTAGGCTGGCTAACGACACGCCGAGGAAGATCACTCGCCTGGTGGAGGTGATCCGGACATCGGCGCACCGACCGCCCCGCACGGCGGCGCCGGACGAGCCTGGAGACCTGTCCGGTCAGGCCTTGCGCTGCATGCTCTCCCGCGCGGGGTTGCCCTGCGGCCCGGCCTTCGGGTCCTTCTCGTTCCTCTTCTCCTCGACGCCGGCGGCGATCCGGTCGCCGATGCCCTTGTCGATGTTGCGCCAGTACTCGAACGCGCGCTCCAGGACCGGCTGGGTCACACCGTTGAGCAGGTGCCCGACGACGTTGTCGACCAGGCGCGCACGCTCGTCGTCGTCGAGCACCTCGCGGACCATCGTGCCGGGCTGGCCCCAGTCGTCGTCCTCGGCGTGCGAGACGTAGGCCGCGCGCGTGATGTCGCCGTCGGCCTGCCAGGTCGGCGTCGTCTGCGACGTGTCCGCCGACGCGCCGCCCTTCGAGTTCGGCGCGTAGACCGGGTCGGACGTCGTGCGGTACGCCATCGCCCCGTCCTTGGAGTAGCTGTGCACCGGGGCGATCGGCGCGTTCACCGGCAGCTGCTGGTAGTTCGAGCCGATCCGGTGGCGGTGCGCGTCGGCGTAGGAGAACAGCCGGCCGAGCAGCATCCGGTCCGGGCTCGGGCCGATGCCCGGCACGAAGTTGTTCGGCTGGAACGCCAGCTGCTCGATCTCGGCGTGGTTGTCGGTGGCGTTGCGGTTCAACGTCATCTTGCCGACCTCGATCAGCGGGTAGTCGCTGTGCGGCCACACCTTGGTCAGGTCGAACGGGTTGAACCGGTAGTCCTTCGCGTCCTCGTACGGCATGATCTGGACCTTCAGCGTCCAGCTCGGGTACTCGCCGTCCGCGATGTGCTCGAACAGGTCCCGCATGTGGTAGTCGGTGTCCGCAGCGGCCAGCTGGTCGGCCTCGTGCTGGGTGAAGTGCTCCACGCCCTGGTCGGTCTTGAAGTGGTACTTGACCCAGAACTCCCTGCCTTCGGCGTTGATCCACATGTAGGTGTGCGACGTGTAGCCGTTCATGTGGCGCCAGGTGCGCGGGATGCCGCGGTCACCCATCAGCCAGGTGACCTGGTGCGCCGACTCCGGGGACAGCGTCCAGAAGTCCCACTGCATGTCGTTGTCGCGCAGGTTGTTGTCCGCGCGGCGCTTCTGGGATCGGATGAAGTGCTGGAACTTCATCGGGTCCTTCATGAAGAAGACCGGGGTGTTGTTCCCGACCATGTCGTAGTTGCCCCCGGGCGTGTAGAACTTCAGCGCGAACCCGCGCGGGTCACGCCAGGTGTCGGGGCTGCCGCGTTCACCGGCGACGGTGGAGAAGCGGGCGACCATGTCGGTCTTCGCGCCGGGCTGGAACAGCGCGGCCTTGGTGTAGGCCGACACGTCGTGGGTCACCTCGAACGTGCCGAACGCGCCGCTGCCCTTGGCGTGCGGCTG
>JAKDNL010000707.1 GCA_030451825.1 Pseudonocardia sp.
CCGCGGTACCCCGAGCTAATGGTCGGCGGTAGTGCGGGCGGGGGCGCGGGGCGGCTAAGCCCGCCGGGCTCACCCGTTCGGCATTCGTGCATGCGCGGACCACCGCCGGAGCATTCGAGGCACCGTCGCTGCTTTGCTGCGCCCGCTGTCAGTACGCCCCCCGGATGCGAGCAGCGCTTTCCGCTCGGGTCGAGAGTCGAGGACCGGCGCGGGATTCAGGCCTTGCCCTTGAGATCCACGCACGGCTGGCGGCCGGAACGGGGGCCGAGGGGCCGGACGCATACGAGCGACCGGCAAAAATGATGCACCGGCGCTTCGCGTTGACCATGAAGAGGGCACGTGATGTCCCGGAGTGGTCCACGCCTACGGAGTGCGAACGACGTGTGGTGTCGCCTTCGCTCCCCACGCGGTGATCACTGGCTCCGTGACGGGGCCGGCTGGTCCAGCATCACGAGAGACAGCCCGAGGGTGAGTGCGGTGGGCGTCTGCCACGCCCCCGGTCCGGCCGCGCCGCGACTTCGCAGAGGAAAGTGTGTCCTCGCACAGGGACGAACCTGTGCGAGGACGCCCGAACCTGTGCGAAGTGGACTGAGGGCGCTACCGGCAACGGCACGCCATCGCGTTCATTCGCCGGGTGCTCTGGTCTGTTCGCCCGGCAGGGCATGGAACTTCTGGCGGAAGTAGATCGCCGGAAGTTCCTCCGTCACGGTCGTGCTCTCCACCTGGCCGACGAGGATCGTGTGGTCGCCGCCCTCGTGGCGCGCGTAGGGGGTGCAGTCGAGGGCCACACAGGCCCGGTCGAGCAGCGGGAGGCCGTGCTCATCGGCGCGGAACCCGCCGTCGGTGAACTTGTCCGCGCCCCGGGTGGCGAAGCGACCCGCGAGATCGGCGTGGTCCGGGTGGACGATGTGCACGATCCACCGCTCCGCCTCGGCGAACACGGGATGACACTCCGCGGTGTCGGCGAGACAGACGAGGACGAGCGCCGGATCCATCGAGACGGAGCAGAACGACGTGGCAGTGAAGCCCCACCACCGTCCGTCCGGCGCCGTGGTCGTCACGATGGTCACCCCGCTGGGGAAGGACGCCATCGCCTGTTTGAAGAGGGCCTTCTGGTCCGGTCCGGTCCCGTTGGTGGTCATGAGACCTCGCTCTCCCCGAGCGCATGCTGCATGCGCGTGCGCTTGGTCATCAGGTAGGTGAGGTTGTCCGCGTTCGGCTCCACGATCAGCGGGACACGATCGGTGATCTCGAGATCGTGCCCGGTCAGTCCGCGGTACTTCGCCGGGTTGTTCGTCATCAGGCTGATGCGGACGACCCCCAGGTCGCCGAGGATCTGGGCGCCGATGCCGTAGTCGCGGCTGTCGACGGGCAGGCCCTGCGCGAGGTTCGCCTCGACCGTGTCCAGACCGGCGTCCTGCAGCGTGTAGGCCCGCAGCTTGTGAGCGAGGCCGATCCCGCGACCCTCGTGGCCCCGCAGGTATACGACGACGCCGCGACCGGCCTGGCCGATCGCGCTCATCGCCCGGTCGAGCTGCTCCCCGCAGTCGCAGCGTCGGGAGCCGAAGACGTCACCCGTCAGGCACTCCGAGTGCACCCGGACGAGCACGGCGTCGTCCCGGTCGCTGGTGCCGCGCTGGTGGACGTCGCCGAGCACCAGGGCCACGTGCTCGGTGCCGTCCACCGACCGATAGCAGACTGCGGTGAACTCGCCGTCGTCGGACGGGACCCGGCCGGTGGCGATCCGCTCGACGAGGGACCCGCGGTCGCGCCGGTAGCGGACGATGTCGCCCACGGAGAGGGCGATGAGATCGTGGTCCTCGGCGAAGCGCCGCAGGCCGGGCCTGCGAGCCATGGTGCCGTCGTCGTTGGTGATCTCGCCCAGGACACCGACCTGCTCGAGGCCCGCGAGCCGGCAGAGGTCCACCGTGCTCTCGGTGTGCCCTGCACGGTGCAGCACCCCGCCCGACCGCGCGATCAGAGGGAAGACGTGCCCCGGCCGGGAGAGGTGCTCCGGGCGGGTGGCGGGATCGGCCAGCGCGCGCACCGTCAGCATCCGGTCGTGGCCGGAGACCCCCGTCGAGGTGCCGGCCTTGAGGTCGACCGACACGGTGAAGGCGGTGCCTCGGGGGTCGTCGCTGTCCGGAACCATGAGGGGTAGGTGGAGCTCCTCGGCGCGGTCCTGGGTGATCGCCACACACAGCAGGCCGCTCGTGTGCCGGATCATGAAGCCCATGGACTCGGCCGTGGCCAGCTCGGCGGCCATGATGAGGTCGCCCTCGTTCTCGCGGTCCTCGTCGTCGACCACGAGGACCATCTCGCCCCGGCGCAGGGCCTCCAGGGCTGCCTCGACGCGCGAGTGCTCCGCGTCGGCGGCGCCGTTGTGTGCACTGCCGGTAGTCGGGCCCGACGGGCTGTCGACGGCCATCTTTGCCACCTCCGAACAACTGTTTGTTCAAAAGTAACAGGAGGTCCTGACGGAGGCAACTGCGATCCGGTTTCCGGAGTGCTCGACACCGTGGGCATCGCAGCTGACCCGCATCTCGCGGCCGAGATGTGACCGACGCCATGGGGGTAGGTCTCGGCGTGCCGGGCCAGCTCGGCGAACATGAACAAGTCGTTGTTCGTAACCGCCGCCGTGCTGCGGCCGATACTTGCCGCGGAGCCGGATCGGCCGCACCATGCCCCTTGGGGGCGTCCGACCGGCGGACGCGACGTTCGGAGGTCGTAGTGCGGGATCGGGACCGCGTCGTGGTTGTGACGGGGGCGGCGAACGGGATCGGCCTGGCGACGGCGACGCTTCTGTGGGAGCGCGGCTGGGCGGTCGTCCTCGCCGACCTCGACGTCGACCGCGCGGAGGATGAGCGCCGCAGGCTGGATCCCGCGGGCGGCGCCACCGTGGCGCACCGGACGGACGTCACGGACACCGCGGCGGTGGCGGATCTGATGGCGGCCGTGCACGAGCGTTTCGGCAGGCTCGACGCGCTGGTCAACAACGCGGGCCGGCCGGTGTCGGCGCGGCTCGAGGAGCTCACGGACGAGGCGTGGTCCGACGCGCTCGATGTCAACCTCGGCAGCGCCATGCGGTGCTGCCGGGCGGCGCTACCCCTGCTGCGCTGCTCGTCCTCGGCGAGCGTGGTGAACATGGCGTCGGCCGC
>JAKDNL010000110.1 GCA_030451825.1 Pseudonocardia sp.
TTCCGCAGAATCGGACGATCCGGGCATCGGCTGGTGTGTTTGGGCACCATGGAGCGGGTGACGGAGTGGGTGTTCACGGTCGTGGACCGTCTCGGCGCGGCCGGGATCGGGCTGCTGATCTTCCTGGAGAACGTGGTCCCGCCCGTCCCATCCGAGGTGATCCTGCCGCTGGGCGGCTTCCGGGCGCAGGCCGGCGCCATGAACGTGGTCGCCGTCTGGGGCGCGGCGACGCTCGGCGCGGTGGCCGGTGCGCTGGTGCTCTACGCACTCGGTGCCTGGCTCGGTTACGAACGGTTGCACCGGCTGGCCGGGCGCCGGTGGTTTGTGCTGTCGAGCCGCAAGGACCTCGACCGGGGCCGCGCATTGTTCGACCGGCACGGCAGCGTGATCGTGGTGGTCGGGCGCTGCATCCCGCTGGTGCGCAGCCTGGTGTCCATACCGGCCGGGATCTCCGGCATGCCGCTGGCGCGGTTCGTCCTGCTCAGCGCCGTCGGCAGCGCCGTGTGGAACGCCCTGTTCGTGGGTCTCGGCTGGTTCCTCGGCGACCGCTGGGGGCTGATCGAGCGGTACATGGGGCCGATCAGCGCCGCGGTGCTGGTGGTGGCCGTGATCGGGATCGGATGGCTGGTCCTGCGGCGTCTGCGCGGCCGCGACGCGGTGACCGGCGCCGATACCCACGCCTGACGCCCCCGTCGACGCGCAGCGTAGGAACCTGATCACCCTGCGCTGACCTGCAGATCCCCGGCACGACCAGCCGCTCTCCGCGCCGCCGGGGTGTGGCAGCCTGATCTTTTGCAGGGAGACGGTCGGCGGGGAGGAGACGGGCGATGCGCCTCGTCGACGTCGGTAAGTCCTACCGCCGCGGGACCCCGGTGCTCACCGGGGTCGACCTGCAGCTCGAACCCGGCGTGCCGTTCGTGCTGCACGGCGCGAACGGCAGCGGGAAGTCCACCCTGCTGCGGATCGCGGCGGGGTGCGAGACGCCGACCACGGGCCGGGTCTACGGGCGACCGGACGTCGTCGGGTACCTGCCGGACCGCTTCCCGGCGCTGCTGCGCCTGCCCGCCCGCCGCTACCTGCGCCACCTGGCCGCGATCCGCCGGATCCCGGCCGAGAGTGCCGCCGAGACCGCCGAGGCGGTGCTGGGAGAGCTCGGGTTCTCCGGCGAGGACGACGCGCCGATGGCCGCCCTGTCCACCGGCAACACGCAGAAGGTCGGGCTCGCGCAGGCCCTGAGCTGCGGCGCCGACCTGCTCGTGCTGGACGAGCCGTGGTCCGGCCTGGACACCGACGCGGTCGCCGCGCTGGACGAGCGGCTCGCGGCCGTGCGCGTCCGCCTGCTGATCACCGACCACACAGGCACGGCCGAGACGCTGCCCGGGGCACAGGTCCGCCGGCTCGGCCCGGACGGGCGGTTGGAGCCCGGGCCGGGGCCGCCCGCCGCGGTGGAGGAGCGGGTCCGCGTGCGCGTCGAGGTGCTTTGCCCGGCCGACCCGCGCGACCTGCTCGGGCGGCTGCCCCCGGCAGGGGTCGAGGAGATCGCGCCGGGACGGCTCGTGGTCCGGCTCTCGCCGCGGCACAGCGACGCGTGGCTCGCCGCCGCGCTGGCTGCGGGCTGCTCGGTTCGCGACGTCGTCCGGGAGCAGTCGTGATGTCGTCCGGCCCGCTGCTTCTCGCCGGCCCGAGACCGCGCCGCCGCGGTGCGGAGGTGCAGCGGTGAACCGGGCGCGGGCCACCGCGGCGCTGGCCGTGGCGCGGATGCTCGGCGAGGACATCGCCCGCTCGCAGCGGTTCCTGGTCCCTGCGCTGCTGTTCGGGGCCGTACTAGCGGTGTTGTTCGGCGGTGACCCGGGCGCACTGCCAGAGCCCTGGGCGGCGTCGGCGTTGCTGCTCTACCCGGTCGGGGCGTGGCTGACCCACTCGCTGGCCGGCACCGAGGACGACGTCGCGCGCACCGTCACCGTGACCGCGGCCGGAGGGATCGTTCCCGTCGTCGTGGGTGTCGCGGTGGCCGGAGCGGCCGGGGTCGTCGCACTGTCCGTGCTCGCCGTGCTGTGGGGCCTGATCGCCGGGTTCTCCACCGCCACCCCCGCGATCCTGCTCGTCGGGCTGCTCGGGCACCTGGCCTGCGGGCTGTCCGGGGTCGCGGTGGGCCTGGTCTGTGCCCGGCCGGTGATCCCGAGTCTGGGCCGGGCGCTGCTCGCGGGTCTGGTGTTCGTGGTGGTCACCGGTACCCGCTCGTGGCTGCCGCCGGTGGGGACGGCGGCCGCCTCGCTGGGGTCCGGACGTGGCGGCGTCGGGCTGTTCGTCGACGTGCTGCTGGCCGTCGTCCTGGTGGCCGCCGCCGCGGCGCTGGTGGTGAAGTGCGAGAGGGGCTGGCCGGAGCGGTGGCACGACCGGCTGGAACCGGTGCGCCGCCGTCTGCCGCGTGCGCTGCGGGACCGGTTCGGGCCGGAGTAGGCGCCCGGCCTACGACCGCAGCCCCACGTAGCGGCCGAGCTCGGCGGCGGCCCGGGCGAACAGCGCGTCACGCTGGTAGAGCACGTTCTCGAACTGGCCGAACAGCTCGAACGTGACGTGCCCGAACAGCGCGGTCCACGCCGTCACCAGGCGCAGCAGGGCCTCGTCCGGAAGGCCGACGCCCATCGTGTCGCGCGCCCGGGCGACGTCGGCGTCGAGCGGGACCGGAGCGGGATCGGTGGAGGTGTCCAGACGCCCGGCGGTGTAGGCGTCGGCCAGCACGGTCACCAACGTCGTCACCGTCCGCTCGGCCGACGGGATCGTGTCGCTCGGCGCGCTGTACCCGGGCACCGGCGAGCCGTAGATCAGCGCGTACTCGTGCGGGTGCGCCAGCGCCCAGGTCCGGATCGCCGTCGCGACGGCGAGCCAGCGGGCCGGGAAGTCGTCGCTCGGCGCCGAGGCGTCGGCGGCGTGCACGGCGTCGCCCAGCGCGTCGTAGCCCTCGGTGATCAGCGCGGTGAGCAGGTCGTCGCGGGTGGGGAAGTAGCGGTGCAGCGCCGAGGACACCATGCCCAGCTCACGCGACACCGCGCGCAGCGACAGCCCGGCGGCACCGACCTCGGCGAGCTGGCGTCGGGCGGCGTCGACGATCTCGCGGGTCAGCTCGGCGCGGGCCCGGGCGCGGGCGGTTCGTGGTGCGTTCACGGGCCCATCCTAGAGCATCTATCCGATAACAGAGCAATGCTCTTGCTTTGTGAGCGCCGAAAGGAGAGCATTGCTCCGACAGCGGATCGGTGTTCAGGAACGGGGTGGGTCGGATGGATACGACGACGGTGCGGAGCGGGACGACGACGGGCGGGCCTACCGCCGGATCCCGGGCGCGGTGGGGTGCGGGAGGGCTGGCCGTCGCCGGGGTGGCGCTGGCGGTCTATCCGGCGCTGCGTCCCTATCCCGACTCCGGCCCGGCGTGGGCCTCGCAGGCCTGGACGGCGGCGCACCTGCTGGCCATTGCCGGGTTCGTGTTGCTGACGGCCGGGGTCGGGGCGGTGTGGTCGTCGGTGCGCGACACCCGGGCCGAGCGCACCGCGTTCGCCGCGCTGCTGACGACCGGGGCCGGGGTCGGGCTGACGCTGCCCTACTACGGCGCCGAGGTGTTCGGGCTGCACACGATCGGGGAGTGGTCGGTCCGAGGCGGCGATCCCGGTCTGCTGGCCATGGCCGACGACCTGCACTACGCACTGCCCGCGGTGCTCACGTTCGCGGTGGGACTGCTCGGGATCGCCGCCGGCGCGGTGCTGACGGCGGTAGCGCTGGCTCGCAGCGGCCGGTTCCCGGCCTGGTCGGGAGTGCCGCTCGCGCTCGGCTTCGCGTTCTACATCCCGCAGTACTTCGGGCCGGCGTGGCTGCGCATCGCGCACGGTCTGCTGGTCGCCGGGGGATGCCTGTGGGTATGGCGCTCGCTCCGGGCGCCGAGGGCGGATACCGGACGCCGGTAAACCGGAGCTGGAGACTCGTCCGCGGCTCTTGCCTTCTACTTCAAGTAGAAGGATATGCGGTCTGCAGGTCGCGAACGTCGAGGTCCGCGGGTCTGCTCGTCGGAGGGCGAGGGGCACATCATGAGCCCGGCAACAGCGTCAGCACCGTCCCGGTCGGCCGCGGCCCGGGCGGGAGCCGCCGCCGATCAGCTCGACCAGCGCTACCACCCTGCCGCGGGAATGCGGAAGCAGTTCAACAAGGTCTTCCCGACGCACTGGTCGTTCATGCTCGGCGAGATCGCGCTCTACAGCTTCATCGTCCTGCTGCTCACATGTTCCGCACGTACTTCACCGGTGCGTTCCGCAAGCCGCGCGAGGCGAACTGGGTGATCGGGATCGTGCTGATCCTGATCGGCACGTTCGAGGGCTTCTCCGGCTACTCGCTACCCGACGACCTGCTCTCCGGGACCGGGCTGCGGATCGCCTCCGGCATCACGATGTCGGTACCGGTCGTCGGCACCTGGATCCACTGGATGCTGTTCGGCGGGGAGTTCCCCGGGACCGAGATCATCCCGCGGCTCTACATCATCCACGTGCTGATCCTGCCCGGGCTGCTGCTCGCCCTGATCGCGGTGCACGTGGGGCTGGTCTGGTACCAGAAGCACACCCAGTTCCCCGGGCCCGGCCGGACCGAGACCAACGTCGTCGGCGTGCGGATCCTGCCGGCGTTCGCGGCCAAGGGCGGCGCGTTCTTCGCCGTCACGGTCGGCGTCATGGGGATCATGGGCGGGGTCCTGCAGATCAACCCGATCTGGAACCTCGGCCCGTACGACGCGGCGCACATCTCGGCCGGCTCGCAGCCGGACTTCTACATGATGTGGTCCGACGGCATGGCGCGGATCTTCCCGCCGTGGGAGTTCTACCTGTGGGGCGAGTACACGATCCCGTCGGTGTTCCTGCCGACCGCGGGGTTCCTGCCGGTGCTGTTCGTGATCGCCGCGCTCTACCCCACGGCTGCCCGACGGCGCGTTCATCGAGGTGCACCAGCCGTTGGCCGGGGCCGACTCGCACGGCCACGCCGTCGAGCTGGCCTACCAGGGCGCCTCGGTGCCCAAGCGGATGAACCAGCTCGGCTCGGCGGGGTCCCCGGTGGCAGGGACCCTGCTCCGGCCGGACCCGACCGGCGAGGCCGCCCGGCTCGATCGTGCCCGGCACGAGGAGCACGATCGCGAGCTCGCCGCCCGTGACGAACGCCGGGAGCTGGCCGGACGGCTCGACGCCGGTCGTCCGCAGGCCCCGATCGAGTAGCGCGCACAGGAATGGTCGAGGAGGCCGGCGGGCGTGCCCGAATTCGCGATCGCAAACACTTTCTTATGTTCGATCAAGTGTTCGAATAGAATGGATGCATGACCGCGGTCGACGACCTCACCGTTCCGGGCCCACGCCCGGAATCCGTCGTGCCGCCTGCGCTCGTGCTGCTCGACCCGGTGCTGGACGGATTGCTTGCCGAGCAGATCCCGGAAACGGTGGAGCCGAACTGTACCGAGGCCGAGCTCGTGGACCGGATCGCTCGTCTGGAGTCACTGCAGCACCAGATCGCGGCTCTGCAGTCGGCGGCGATCGACGACTTCGCCCGCCGGCACGTCGCGTCCCGGATCGCGTCCGGGGTGGTGGATCCGGAGAAGCTCGAACGCAGCATCTCCGGGCAGATCGCGCTGGCGTGCCGGGTCTCGCCTGCTGAGGGCGGTAAGCGGATGCGGATGGCGCGTGACCTGCGCAGTGGTCATGACCACGTGCACGCCTTGTTCACGGCGGGCGAGCTCAGCGCCTACAAGACGGCCACGATCGTTGCCGCCACCAGCGATCTCGACGCGGCCGAGCGCGCGGAGGTCGACCGGCGCCTCGCAACGCACGACATCGCGCACATGGGCGTTGGGCGGATCCGGACCCTGGCCCGTGCGTTGGCTGCGGAGGTGGCGCCGGAGAAGTTCACGGCCCGCTGCCGCGCGGCCGGCAAGGAGCGGCGGGTCAGCCTGCGTCCGGCTCCGGACGGGATGACCGACCTCATCGCGCACCTACCCCTCGAGCAGGGCGTGGCTTGCTACGCCGCCCTGG
Organism: Pseudonocardia sp.; assembly: GCA_030451825.1. Lineage (GTDB taxonomy): Bacteria > Actinomycetota > Actinomycetes > Mycobacteriales > Pseudonocardiaceae > Pseudonocardia. The sequence goes on from JAKDNL010000110.1 coordinate 6,051, forward strand.
CCAAAGCGGTCAACGACGCCGCGGTCAGCCCGGAGCCGGTGACCCGTGGACGCGGGCAGATCATGGCCGACACCCTCGTCGAACGCGTCACCGGACAAGCCACCGCACCTGACGTCGCGGTCGAGGTGCAGGTGGTGGTCCCGGTCGAGGCGCTGATCGACAAGGACTCCCCGCTGCCGGCCCAGATCCCCGGGCACGGTCCGGTCCCGCTCGACATCCTCGCCACCGGTAACGGCCGCAGGACCCCTGCGCCGACTTCTCACCCGGGCCGGGATCGTGATCGGCGGGGACTCGCGGCAACGCCTGTTCACCGGCCTGCTCGCCGAATGGATCAGGGCCCGGGACGGATACCGGTGCAGCGAGCCCTACTGCGACGCCCCGATCCGACATCTCGACCACATCCACCGAAGGGAAGACCGTGGGGAGTCGGAGTTCGACAACGGCAGAGGTGTGTGCGAGCTCCACAACTACCTGCGCGAGACGCCCGGATGGCACGTGGAGAGAACACCCGAGGGCGTTCGGACGACCACACCGACCGGACACACCTACACCGCGCCCACATGGCGTATGGCCGATCACCGTGGCCCCGGACCGCCGGGGTCGACCGGCTCCGCCGCAGGCCCTGGCCCCGGCCTCAGGCCTCGGGCAGCTCCAGACCCAGCCGGTCCCGGAGCTCGCGGGCGCCGGTCGTGGTGACCACGACCGAGCGCCGGTCCCGGCCGCGGGTGACCCACGACCGCTCGAACATGCTCCGGCACAGGGCCGCACCGACCCGTCCGGCCAGGTGGTGACGGCGCTCGGTCCAGTCCAGGCAGCTGCGCAGCAGCGGGCGGCGGGCGGCACCGTCCAGCGGATCGCCGGTCAGGTCGGTGAGGAAGCGGCGCCCGTCGGGGGTGAGCGCGAGACCGTCGTCGATGGCGACCATGCCCCGCTCCACCAGCGCGTCGTGCAGTCCGACGCCCAGCGTGCCGGCGAAGTGGTCGTAGCAGGTGCGTGCGGCGGCGAGGCGGCCGGCGGCGCGCACCGCGCGGAGCCCGGACGGGCGGGCGGCGGTGTCCGCGGCGGTGCCGGTCGCCTCGGCCAGGGACTCGATGAGCCCGGCGGCGCGGGCGTCGGCCAGGCGCAGGTAGCGGTGCCGGCCCTGCTTCTCGGTCGCCAGCAGACCGGCCGAGACCAGCCGGTCGAGGTGCTCGCTGGCCGTCGACGGCGCGACGCCGGCGTGCCGGGCCAGCTCGCCCGCGGTCCAGGCCCGGCCGTCGATCAGGGCCAGACAGAACGCGGCCCGGGTGCGGTCGGCCAGCAGGCCGGCCAGCTCGGCCAGCGCCTCCGGGGCGACCGGTCCCTGTCCCGGGGTCCGGTCGGGCAGCCCGGCGCTCACGGGAGCGTCTCCGGCGCAGCCGGGGCGGACGTGGGCACCTCGGGATCCGCCGGGGCGCGCCGCGGTCCGCGCCATCGCGACAGCGCCACCCCGGTCAGCGCGCACGCCCCGCCCAGCAGCGCGAGCGCCGGCGGAAGCTCCCCGAGCAGCGGCCAGGCCATCAGCACGGTCAGCGTCGGCACCAGGTAGGTCGTGATGCCCAGCCGCCCGGCGTCCATTCTGGACAGCGCGTAGGCCCAGGTCCCGAACGCGAGCGCGGTCGGGACCAGCCCGAGGTAGACCATCCCGGCGACGGCCGGTGCCGGAGCCGAACCGAGCGCGTCGAGCAGCCCGCCCGCCCACGGCAGGCAGGCCACCGCGCCGATCACGCAGGCGATCTGGGTGACCTGCAGCGCCGGTAGGCGTCGCAGCACCGGCTTCTGGGCGAGTACCCCGATCGTCCAGGTCGCCGCGGCCAGCACGCACAGCGCCGCGCCGGTGAGGTCGAAGTGCGAACCCGCACCGGCCGTCGAGAGTCCGATCAGCACCGCACCGGCGAACCCGATCCCCACCCCGGCCAGCAGCGGCTTCGGGAAGCCCTCGCCGAGCAGCGCCCCGGCCGAGAGTGCGATCAGGATCGGACCGATGTTCACCAGCATCGCCGCGGTCCCGGCGTCGAGCTGGGACTCGGCGGCGTTGAGCGCGACGTTGTAGACGCCGAACCAGCTCACCCCGCACACCGCCAGCAGCAACCACTCCCGCCCGGTCGGACGCACCCAGGAGCGCCGTGCCAGCACGACCAGCGACAGGGCGATCCCGCCGACCAGCAGCCGTCCGAGCGCCAGCGGCCCGGCCCCGAACACCGGGCCGACCGCGCGGATCGCCACGAACGCCGAGGCCCACGCCGTCACCGTCACCCCGGCCGCGACCGCCACCCGTACTCCCGCGCCCTGCGCCCCCGTCGTCATGGTCGCGACGGTAGGCCGGGCACGGTTCGGTCGGCACCGAAATTCGGTCCCGCCGGTGCGCCGGTAGGTCGGAGCGGCTCAGGAGTACCGGGATACCAGCGCCGGGTGGTAGTCGTCCCAGTCCGGGAACGCCGCGCCGGACAGGCTCGCGCCCAACCGGTCAAGGTACCAGTGCCAGCCCGGCCCGACATCGGCCGGGGAGAAGCCCGCCGGCAGGGTCTGGCGGAAATGCAGCACGGTTCCGCCGGAAGGAGCGGTTTCCAGTGTCACGGCGATGTCCCACGGGTCCGCACCCGCCTCGCTGATCGACACGTCCAGCCGGTGCGGCGGCTCGCAGGCCGCGATCCGTACCGACGACGGCGCGCCGCCGGCGTCCTCGGCGCTGGTCATCGTGAGCTCCGCGGTGCCGCCGGGACGCGCGTCGCCGGTGAACGAGCCGAACCAGCGGGCCAGCCGGTCGGACTCGGTCAGCGCGGGCCACACCTGCGCGGGCGGGTCCGGGTACTCGCGGCGGAACCGCAGGGTGGCCCGGCCGTCGGGCTCGAGGGTCGTCTCGCCCGGTGACGTGTGCACGGCGGCCATCAGGGCTGCGCCCCGGCATCCGGCGCGACCGTGTACTGCGCCGTGGCGGCTTCGACCGCGGCGGCCGTCTGCTCGTCGGTGGCCATGCCGGACGCGCGCAACGCCGCCTCCCAGTCCCGGATCGACCCGCCGTTGAACTCCAGGACCTCCGGCGAGTTCTGGAGCTCGACCGGGTCGTCGATCGGGGTGCCGCGCAGGTGCAGGCCGAGCGCGAGCAGGGCGCCGTCCCAGCCGGGCCCGACGTAGAGGGCGCCGCCGGCATCGGGCAGGAACGCGGCCGGCACGGCGTGCTCCAGCGTGAGCACCGTCGTCCCGTCGTCACCGGGACCGGTCGCCAGCCCGACGGTCACGACGCTGTCCGGCCCGCCCCAGGTGAGCACGAGCCGCGACGGCCGGTCGCAGGCCAGGATCTCGCCGTCGGCATTGCCCTCGGTGGCGAACCGCCCGCCGGCCCGCAGGTCGCCGGTGACCGGCAGGAACCAGCGGACCAGGCGCTCCGGGTCGGTCAGGGCGTCCCAGACGTCCTCGACCCCGGCTCGGTAGGTCCGCTCCAGTCTCACGGCGACCTGGTCGCCCTGCTCTCCCGCGTGCACCCGGCGGCGTACCTCGTCCAGCTCGGCGATGATGTCGATCATTCTCGTTCTCCTCTCGATCCGGTGTCGGGCGGTGCGGTGCGGCGCTCCCTGCGCCCGCGGGCCAGTTCCGTGCCGAGCGCGTCGAGACGCTGCGACCAGAACCCGCGCAGGCCCGCGAGCCAGTCCTCGGCGACGGCCGGGCCGCTCGGGTCCACGGCGTAGATACGCCGGGCACCTTCCGGTCGGACGGTGGCGAAGCCGTTGTCGCGCAGTACTTTCAGGTGCTGAGACACGGCCGGTTGGGTGATCCCGAACTCGTCGGCGATCACGTCGACGACGTCCCCGGAGCTCCGCTCGCCGGCGGCCAGGAGTTCCAGGATCCGCCGCCGGATCGGGTCGCCCAGGACGTCGAACGCGTGCATGCGCTAATTATGAGCTGTGACTTATATAAGTCAAGAGCGATATATGTTCGGGCTTGACTTCGAGGTTCGTTGGTTCCATGGTTAGTTACATGAGTAATGAACCAGTGGACCGAGGCCGGGCGAGGCGATCGCCGTGAAGGACGACGGGCGCCCGCTGTTCCTCAAGATCGCCGAGCAGATCGCCACGTCGGTCGTCGACGGGAGCTATCCCGAGGAGTCGCAGGTGCCCTCGACCAACGAGCTGGCCGCCTTCCACCGCATCAATCCGGCCACCGCAGCCAAGGGCGTGAACCAGCTGGTGGCCGACGGGGTGCTCTACAAGAGACGAGGGATCGGGATGTTCGTGGCCGAGGGGGCACGTACCCGGCTGCTGGAGAGCCGCCGGGAGGAGTTCGGCCGGCAGTACATCGCTCCGCTGGTGACCGAGGCGGGAAAGCTCGGGATCGACCCGGAGCAGCTCAAGAAGATGATCGACGTCTGGGGGGACGAGTGATGACGAGCGTTGCCGCGATGCGTGGCGTGACCAAACGGTACGGGAACTTCACCGCGCTCGACGACGTGAGCGTCGAGATCGAGGAGAACATGATCCACGGCCTGCTCGGCCGCAACGGGGCCGGCAAGACCACGATGATGCAGCTGCTGACCGCGCAGAACTTCGCGACGGCGGGCGCGATCGAGGTCTTCGGTGAGGAGCCCTACGAGAACGCCGGCGTGCTGAGCCGGACCTGCTTCATCCGCGAGGCGCTGAAGTACCCGGACAACTACCGCCCGCACCACGCGCTGCGGGCCGCCGCGATGGTCTACCCGAACTGGGACGCCGCGTTCGCCGAGTCGCTGGTCGAGGAGTTCGCCGTCCCGCGCAAGCGGGCGATCAAGAAGCTCTCCCGCGGCCAGCTCTCCGCGGTCGGCGTGATCATCGGTCTGGCCTCGCGCGCCCCGCTGACCTTCTTCGACGAGCCCTACCTGGGCCTCGACGCCGTCGCCCGGCAGACGTTCTACGACCGGCTGCTCGCCGACTACGCCGAGCACCCGCGCACGGTCGTGCTGTCCACGCACCTGATCGACGAGGTCTCGGACCTGATCGAGCACGTCGTCCTGATCGACAAGGGCCGCATCCTGATCGACGAGGACGCCGAGGTGCTGCGCGGCCGGGCGGTCACCGTCACCGGGCCGGCGCGGGCCGTCGAGGCGTTCGCGGCCGGGCACACCGAGCTGCACCGCGAGCAGCTGGGCGGGTTCCTGCGGGTCACCCTGTCCGGTGCGTCGGGTGGGCGGGTCGAGGTGCAGCCGTCGCTCGGCGCGCAGGGACTGGAGTTCGAGCCGGTGTCGCTGCAGCAGCTCGTCGTCCGCACCACCCAGCAGAACTCCGGCCCGGCCGACGCCGACCTGGCGGTCGCCGGCGCCTCGAACGGGAAGGGGTTGTCATGAACAACCGTGTACTGACGGCCGCCCGGCTCAACGTCGTCGATGCCCGGATGCGATTGGGGATACCGTGGCTCGTCGCCGGGGCGGCCTTCCTGGTCAACCTGATGATCTACGCGTTGGTCCGGGCGACCACCACCGACACCGATGCCGGGGAGACCGGTGCGCTCGCCGCGATGTACTTCACGATGGCCGCGGCCTACCTGGCGACGATGACGCAGACGTTCCCGTTCGCGCTCAGCCTCGGGGTGACCCGGCGGAACTTCTACTCCGGCACCGGCCTGGTGGTGCTGTTGGAGTCGCTACTGCACTCGGTGGTGCTCACGGTGCTGCTGGCGATCGAGCAGGCCACCGGCGGGTGGGGACTGAACATGCAGTTCTTCGGAATCGCGTTCCTCGTCCAGAGCAACCCGTTCCTGCAGGTCATCGCGTACATGGTGCCGATGGTCGCCCTCAGCTTCCTCGGCCTGCTGATCGGGACCCTGTTCCGGCGCTGGGGCCAGACCGGTCTCTACCTCTCGGGTGTCGCCTCGACCCTAGTGGTGGGCGGGCTGATTGCCCTGGTCACCTGGCAGCAGTGGTGGGGCGCGGTCGGCGAGTTCTTCACCACGACGCCGACCCTGGCCCTGACCGCGGCCTACCCGCTGCTGCTCGCGGTCGTCTTCGCCGCCGGCGGGTTCCTGCTGGTGCGGCGGGCGACGCCGTAGGACCCGCGGCCGGGCGCAGGGGGCGCGCACGGGCCGCCACCGAGCGGGGGACCCGGCCACCCCCCGGCGGCGGCGGGGTCCCCGGCACGCGTCGCGGCGGACCATGATCGTCGCGGATCGTCGGCGGGGGTGGCTCAGGTCTGGTCGGGGGTGTTGTCCAGGACGATGTCGGCGCGTTCTGCGGAGCGCTCCGCGAGGGCGAGGGCCCGCTCCTGCTCCGACCAGCGGGCCCGGAACGGGGCGTAGCCGGCCCAGTCCTCTCGCGCGTGCAACCGCCGTTCCCGCTGCTCGGCCGGGGCATCGACCCAGACGGCCAGGCCGGTCACCGGCGCCAGGATCCGGGCGCCGGCACCGCAGCCCTCCAGCACCACGACCGGCGCGGGGTCGAGCGAGCGCCACCGGCCGGGTGCGTCGCAGCGCCAGTCCCAGGTGCGCCAGCGCAGCGTCGAGCCGGACGCGAGCGGGTCACCGATCCACCGGCGGGCCAGAGCCGGCGCCTCGGCCAGGCCGTCCCAGCCCGGGTAGATCTCCTCGAGCGTGATCGACGGCGCGTCCAGGAACCCGGCCAGCCGTGTGGCGAGTGTCGACTTCCCGGCCCCGGAGAACCCGTCCACGGTGACCAGCCGGTTCCCGGCCGGACCGGCGTCCGCCGCGTGGACCGCGCTCGCGACGGTCGCGGCCCACCCGTCCGCGGCCCGGATCCGCCGCCGGGCCGCGGTCGTCATCGCCCCGGCCGTCCCACCCACTTGGTTCATGGGCGCCGCGTCAGGGCGTGACGACGATCTTGACGTGAGCCGCCGCCGGGTCCGGGGACAGGGCGTCTGCGACGTGGTCGAGGTCGACGTGCGCGGTCACCAGGCGGTCCAGGTCCACCGCCCCGGACGCGGCGAGCGCCACCGCCGTCGGCCAGGTGTCGGCGTAGCGGAACGTGCCGGTCAGCGTGATCTCGCGGGACTGCAGCGACGAGACGGGCAGCGTCATCTCGTCGGCGCCCATCCCGACCAGGACCACCGTGCCGCCGGCGCGGACGGCGCCGATCCCGGCGGTCACCGCGGGCGGGGCACCGGAGCAGTCGACGAACACGTCGACGTCCACACCGCGGGTGTGCGGGTCACCGTCGCGCGGGTCGAGGACGTCGGTGGCGCCGTGCTCCAGGGCGGTCGCGCGCCGCCCCCCGTCGAGGTCGGTGACGACGACCTGCGCGGCCCCGAGCACGCTCGCCACCTGCGCGACCAGCAGCCCGATCGGCCCGGCGCCGGCCACCAGCACCCGGGAGCCGAGCCCGGTGCCGGCCTTGTGGTTCGCCCAGATCGCGACCGAGAGCGGCTCCAGCAGCGCAGCCGCGTCGTCGGAGACGGAGTCCGGGACAGGATGGGCGAAGTCGTCGGCGATCGTCACGTACTCGCTGAACGCGCCGTCGAAGGGCGGGGTCGCGAAGAACGCGATGTCCGGGCAGAGGTTGTACTCGCCGCGGTGGCAGTAGCGGCAGCGACGGCAGGGAACGCCCGGCTCCAGCGACACCCGCTGCCCGATCCGGGACGCCGCGACCCCGGTCCCGACGGCGACGATCCGCCCGGACGGCTCGTGCCCGAGCACCAACGGCTCACGGACCACGAACCGCCCGATCCGTCCGTGGGTGAAGTAGTGCACGTCCGACCCGCACGTTCCCACGGCGCCGACCCGCACGAGCACCTCGCCGGGCGCGGGCCGGGGGACCGCTCGTTGCTGGACCTCCAGCTCGCCGGCGGTGCGAAGGACACTGCACCGCATCGATTCGGGAATCTCGCCGAGAGCACCGGACACCCCGGTGACACTGCCACCCGGGGATCTCCGTCGCCACCGCACCTGGCGGAGGTGATTGACTGTCGCCGGTCACGTCAGCGCTCCCCGCACGGCTGCCGGCGGCCGATCAGCGACGAGAAGGGCGCCGATGGGTTCGGGCATCGAACGGCCGGTGGTCACCGGCTTCCACCACGTCTCGGCCGTCGTGTCCGACGTCGAGACCAGCGCGACCTGGTATCAGCGGGTGCTCGGCCTGCAGCGGCTCCCGGTGACGTTCCCGCACCACGGTGCCGACGCCGTCGACGGCACGGCGGCCCTGCTGCTCGACACCGCGACCGGGGTGATGATCGAACTGCATCACGACGCGGCCAGGAGCGCCCCGGACCGCGCCCGCAACGCGCTGGACCACCTCGCGTTCGGCGTCGCCGACCGCGCCACGCTGGACTGCTGGGCGGCCTGGCTGGACACGCTCGGCGTCGTGCACGACGGGGTCACCGACCGCACCGAGCCGACCGACTACGCGGCGCTGGAGTTCCGGGACCCGGACGGCATCGCGCTGGAGTTCATCTACTTCCCGACGGCCTGACCGGGCGGACGCGAGAGGCCGCCGCCGGCGAACCCGGCCGCGTTCAGCGGGCGTTGTGGAAGATGATGCCGAGCACGTTGCGCTCGCCGGTGCGGACCTCGCTGACCCCGTGCCGCATCTGCACGCGGTGGTACCCGCGCGAGCCCCGGCGCGGGCGTTGCCGGACCGGGAACACGATCGCCTGGCCCTGCCGCGGGCGCAGCACCATCGGACGGGACTGCTGGCGCGGCCGCTGCTCGACGAACACGCTCTCGCCGCCGCTGAAGTCCTCGTCCGGGCGGCTGAGCATGACCAGGAACTGCAGCGGGAAGACCAGATCGCCGTAGACGTCCTGGTGCAGGCAGTTGAACCCGGTCGGCCCGTAGCGCAGCACCAGCGGGGTCGGCTTGTGCTGACCGGCGGCCGCGCACTCGTCGACGAGCCCGTCGAGGGTCGCCGGGAACGTGCGCTCGCCGAGGATCTCCGCCCAGCCGTTCGCGACATCCGCGAGGTGCGGGTAGACCTGCTCGCGCAGCGCCTGCACCAGCGGCGGGAGCGGGTCGGCGAAGTAGCGGTAGCTGCCGATGCCGTAGGCGTGCCGGGCCATCACGACGGTGTTCCGGAAGCGCGCGTCGTCGTCGAACATCCCGGTGGTCTCGTCGCACTGCTCCGGGCTCAGTATCGGCGGCGTGATCGCGACGCCGGCGCCGTCGAGCTGGTCGCGGACCTCGGCCCAGTCCAGGTCGTCCAGGGCCAGGACCTCGGTGGTCGTTCCGCTGGTGGGGGTCGGTATGCGGTCCTCTGCGGGGCGGGTGTCGGTCCGGGTCATGGTCGTCCCAACACCGACCGCCGTCGACGGGTTGCACCGGCGGTGCCGGGTTGCCACCGGCGGTGCCGGGTTGCCACCGGCGGTGCCGG
>JAKDNL010000708.1 GCA_030451825.1 Pseudonocardia sp.
GTGTTCGGCGCGTTCACCTACTGCGGGCTCTACGACTTCGGCTCGTACTCCTTCGAGTGCACGGGCGTGTTCACCAACCTCACCCCGACCGACGCCTACCGCGGCGCCGGCCGTTCCGAGGCCGCCTACGCCCACGAGCGGATCATGGACGATCTGGCCCGTGAGCTGGGGATGGACCCCGCCGAGCTCCGGCTGCGCAACCTGCACCCGAAGTTCTCCGAGCCGCGCACGGTGCCCTCCGGGGTCATGTACGACTCCGGGGACTACGAGGCCTGCATGCGCCGGGCGATGGAGCTCGTCGGCTACGACGCGCTGCGCGAGGAGCAGGCGCGGCGGCGCGAGTCCGGCGACCCGGTGCAGATCGGCGTCGGGATCGGGAACTTCACCGAGTCCGGCGGGCTGTCGCCGTCCAAGGTCGCGGCCGGGGTGCGGCTGCAGTCCGGCGGCTGGGAGCAGGCGACGGTCCGGATGACGACCAGCGGCAAGGTCGAGGTGGTCACCGGCACGTCGCCGCACGGGCAGGGCCACGAGACGGCCTGGTCGCAGATCGTCGCGGACTCGCTCGGCGTGCATCCCGACGACATCGAGGTGCGCCACGGCGACACCATGGTCGCCCCGTTCGGCCGCGACACCTACGGTTCGCGCAGCCTGCCGGTCGGCGGGGTGGCGGTGCACCTGGCCGCGGGGAAGGTGCTGGCCAAGGCGACGACGATCGCGGCGCACCTGCTCGAGGCCGACGAGAAGGACCTCGAGTTCGAGTCGGGCCGGTTCTCGGTCGCCGGCACCAGCGGGCCCGGCGTGACGATCCAGGAGGTCGCCGGCGCGGCGTCGCTGGCCGCGGACCTGCCCGAGGGCATGGAGCCCAACCTGACCGCGGACCACGCGTTCGACCCGCCGAACTTCACCTGGCCGTTCGGCACCCACATCTGCGTCACCGAGGTCGACACCGAGACCGGCTTCACGACGATCCGCCGCTACGTCGCCGTCGACGACTGCGGCGTCCTCGTGAACCCGACGATCGTCGAGGGCCAGCTGCACGGCGGGATCGCGCAGGGGATCGGGCAGGCGCTCTACGAGCAGGCCACGTTCGACGCCGAGGGCAACCCGACCGCGGGCACGCTGGCCGCCTACACCATCCCGTCCGCGACCGATCTGCCGTTCTTCGAGCTCGATCAGCAGGTCACGCCGTCGCCGACGAACCCGATGGGGGTCAAGGGGATCGGTGAGTCCGGGGCGATCGGGTCGTCCCCGGCGGTGGTCAACGCCGTGATCGACGCCGTCGCGCACCTCGGGGTGACCCACGTGGACATGCCCGCGACGCCGGAGGCCGTGTGGCGGGCGATCCGCGCGGCGCAGGGCGGCTGACAACGCCACGGCAAGCGGCCAGACTGCGGTGAACACCAGCATCCCGCGACCGGAAGGGGAGTCCTCATGGTGGCCATCAACTGCGACATGGGCGAGTCCTTCGGCATCTACCACTGCGGCGACGACGAGGGGCTGATGCCGTTCGTGACCGTCGCCAACGTCGCGTGCGGGTTCCACGCCTCGGACCCGCGGGTGATGACCTCGACGGTGCGCCTGGCCAAGCAGCACGGCGTGAAGGTCGGCGCCCATCCGTCGCTGCCGGACAAGGAGGGATTCGGCCGCCGCGAGATGAAGCTCGACCGCGACGAGCTGACCGCCGCCGTCGTCTACCAGATCGGTGCGCTGTCCGGGTTCCTGCGGGCCGAGGGCATGGAGCTCAACCACGTCAAGGCGCACGGCTCGCTCTACGGGATGGCCTCGCGCGACGAGGAGGTCGCCGCCGCGGTGGCGGATGCCGCCGACGTGTTCGACGCGCCGCTGATGGGCATGGCCGGGACCGTGCACGAGAAGGTCTGGGGTGACCGCAAGGCCGGGTTCATCTCCGAGTACTACGCCGATCTCGACTACCGCGACGACGGCTCCCTGATCATCACCCGGGTGCACGAGGCGTTCGACCCGGATGCCTCCGCGGCCGGCGCCGTCCGGGCCGTCACCGAGGGCAGGGCGAGTTCGGTCAACGGCAAGGAGCTGCCGGTCCGCGCGGACTGCGTGTGCGTGCACTCCGACACCCCGAACGCCGTCGAGCTGGCCCGCGCCGTGCACGACGCGCTCGCCCCGCACCTCACCTGACCCCGTTGCCGCCGAACCCCACCCGAGAACCAGCGCAAGGAGCTCCAGTGCCGCGTCACGAGGTCGTCTCCCCGATCCCCGGCGTCTTCTACCGCCGCCCCGACCCGGGCAGCCCGCCGTTCGCCGAGGACGGCACGTCGGTGGCGCAGGACCAGGCCGTCGGGCTGGTCGAGGTGATGAAGTCGTTCCATCAGATCCCGGCCGGTGCGGCGGGCACGCTGGTGGAGTTCCTGGTCGCCGACTCCGACGAGGTGGACGCCGGGCAGCCGGTCGCGGTGGTGGAGACCGGATGAGACGCCTGCTCGTCGCCAACCGCGGCGAGATCGCCGTCCGGATCATCCGGGCCGCCCGCGATCTGGGCATCTCGACGGTCGCGGTGTACAGCGAGGCCGACGCCGACGCGTTGCACACCCGCCTGGCCGACGTCGCCGTCGGGATCGGGCCGTCGGCGGCCTCGAAGAGTTACCTGGTCGCCGACGCGATCCTGGCCGCGGCGCGCGACACCGGCGCCGACGCCGTGCACCCCGGCTACGGGTTCCTGTCCGAGCGGGCCTCGTTCGCCGCCGCCGTCGCCGACACCGGGCTGACGTTCGTCGGGCCGGACGCGGCGACGATCGAGCGGATGGGCGACAAGGTCGCCGCCCGCGAGGTCGCCCGCGCCGCCGGCGTGCCGACGGTGCCCGGCACGCCCGGGGGAGTCGACGGCGTCGATGCCGCGGTGGCCGCCGCCACCGACGTCGGCTACCCGGTGATGCTCAAGGCCGCGGCCGGCGGCGGGGGCCGCGGGATCCGGGTCGTGGACGACGCCGAGGCCCTGCGTGCGGCGTTCGGGCAGGCGTCGAACGAGGCGGAGAAGGCCTTCGGCGACGGCACGATGTACCTGGAGCGCTACGTCACCCGCGCCCGGCACGTCGAGGTGCAGGTGCTCGGCGACGGCACCGACGCGGTGCACCTGTTCGAGCGGGAGTGCTCGCTGCAGCGGCGCCGGCAGAAGGTC
>JAKDNL010000111.1 GCA_030451825.1 Pseudonocardia sp.
ATTGATTTCCCCTGTCCGGTGTATCCCATGCCCCGCCCCCGTGGGGTGGGGGGGGGGGCCGCCTCGGCGGCCCCGCCAATCCATCCACACTCAGGCCGCTGAACCGGATGGTGTGGACTACTCATTCTCGAGCGGGTTGTCACCAAGCAGCCGCGCTGCCTGCCGCCACGCCCGCAGCATCGACGCGTACGCCGTCGCATCGCACACCTCCCACACCACGGGTCCGACCTGCACCCGCAGCATCTCCGGCACCGCCCCCTCCTCCCGGCCGGCCTCGTACGCTCCCGTCACCCGTGGAATCCCGGCCAGCTGCACCATCACCGACACCACCGACGGCCCCAACAGCAGCCGGCGCCGTCCGGTTACCGCCGGCGACAGCGACCGGGCCAGCCCCGCCGCGCGTCCCCACGACTCGGCGACCGAACGAGCGGTCGTCCCGGTCCGGAGGTAGATCAGCGCGGTTCCCAGGCTCATCCCGAGCATCTGTTCCGGCAGGCCCGCGTGTGTGAGGTCCAGCCTCACCGGCACGTCCCCCGCGACGCGCAGGACGACGAGGTTGACCGCGGACCCGTGCGCGATCATCCGCATCCGTCGGACCGTGTCCGGTCCGGAGTCGGTACGGGCGGTCTGGTGGCTGGTCCGCGTGATCATGGTGGCCTCCGATGCGTGGTGGGCCTGTCGGCCCGGTCCCCTTGGGGTGGCGGGGTGCTCTCCCCCGCCGCCGCAAGGCGCCCCGGCACGGCCGTGGAGGCTCTCGGTCCAGGGCGGCCCGAAGGGTCGTCGCCGGAGGCGATCGCGAAGCGACCCTTGACCGTGAGTGAGGCCGTGCTAAGCCAACGGGCCGACAGGCCCCGCCGGAGGCGGTCCACTAACATTCACGGCCCACGCGGCTCTGAGCACAGACTCGGCCCCCGGCAGGCCGCAGGCCCGATGACCTGCTTGGACGTCGTCAGCTGTCGGTAGGTCGTGTCATTCTGGGAACTGTGGAAGTGACCGCGAACGACATCGAGCGGATCCCGCTGTGCAACCTGCGGGTGTCCCGGGATGAGTTCGTCGCGGTCTGGGTCGCCGCGGAGCGTCGTTCGACCAAGCGAGCCGAGCAAGGCGTCACCGACTGGTACGCGGGCGGTGTGGTCACGACCTGCCGGTGGATGGCGCGGGTAGTGGTTCGTCCGTCGTCGGGCCCTTGGCGGCTGGCTCGGTCCCCGGTCACTCGCGCCACGACGGAGGCGTACGAGGAGCTGATCGAGGCCGAGCACCAAGCGGCGGAGCTGCTCGACGTCCGCCGGCCCGAACTCGTGAATTCTCGACCTGGCTGGTGCGAAGCGATTCGGGCGACGCTCAACTGGGCATGGCGCTCTTCGGGGCCCACGCCCATCACGCTGCCGCTGCGCTCGGCACTCTGATCTCGCAGCTTCGGTAGGTCGGCAGTTCACAGAGCGTCGGCATCGCCATAGCCGTCCGCAACGAGTTCTTCGGCTGCCGCCTGATCGTCGATGTGCCAGCGAGCAAGGTCCGCCGCCCTATGGTCGACCTCTTCTTGCTGGTCGGTGCCCTCGCGGGCACGTATCTCGACGAGCGCTCGGTCGGCGTTATCGAGGTGGTCGGCCACCTCCTCGGCCGCAGGAACGCGGACGACGTCCTCGTTGACCGGCGCAAGCTCGCCGGCAGCCTCCTCTCGGATATCGCGTTCGGGAACCTCGATCGGCCGCTGTATTCGCGAGTCGTCGACATCGTCTCGCTCTACGGGCTCGTCGTCTCGACGCACAACTTCCGCGTCACGATCCGCCTCGACGGCCGGATCACGGACGTCGGTCTCGGTGATGTCGCGGTGGCGGTCGTCGTCCTGCATTGCCTCGCGGTGCGCAGCGAGCCACTCGCCGGCGGTGACCCGCTGCTCGGGCTCGGTGTCGTCGACGTGGCGCGCCGCGAGCTCAGCCTCCGAACGCTGGCCGGCAGCGCGGGTGGCGGCGGTATGGGCAAGGAAGTGCGCGCGGGCGTCGTCGACGTGTTGGAGTTGCTCGGCCTGCTCGTCGAGAGTCCGGGCGAGCGCGCGTGCCTGTTCGGACTCCGTGCGGAGGCGCTCCCGCTCCGTGGGGTCGGTCGTGGCGTCGGCTTCGGCGGCGCGTAGTTGTGCGTTCTGGCGGTGCCGGTCGGCGGTCTGCCGGGTGCCGGCGAGCTCGTTGGCGACGTAGCGGGGTGCCCAGGCTTCCTCGCGCTGGGCCGCCCGGACACGGACGCGAAGCTGACCGTCGGAGAGCTCTAGCTCTTCGCGCTCGATCTCGGGACGCCCGAGGGTGCGCCATGCGGCGCGGTAGGCCGCGTACTGCTCGACCTGCCCCGGTTGGGGCGCCGGGCCCAGGGGTTCGGCGGCGTCGTCGTGGCCGCGCATGTCGCGGTAGGCGGCCACCAGACCGGCGCGGCGCTGCCACTCGTCGCGCTCCTCGGCCTCGACGGGTGCGGGCCCGATCGCGTCGGTGAGCCAGTCGGGCGCGTCGGCGGCGAGGTCGGTACCGAGCTGGTCGGCTCGCCGGTCGGCTGCGTCGGCCAGGACCGTGAGGTAGTCGCGCCATTCAGGGTTGTCGACACGGGGGATCCAGTCGGCGAACGACTCCCCGGTCGGGTCCAGCTGGTCGCCGTGCTCGGCGCGGATGCGCCCGTAGATGACGTTGGACAGGTTCCGGGCGCCGTCGAGGGGCCGGTCGGCGATCGCGTCGTGCAGGACCTGCTCGGCGTCGCGGCCAGCGAGCTCGGCGCGGCGCAGGACCCGGGTCAGGGATGCGGCCCCGTCCTCGGCGGCGATCTGTGCCCGCTGCCGGCCGTCGAGCTGGCCCGCGTCGGTGAGGTGGTCGAGCCACGTGGAGGTTCGTTCGGTCGCGGCGAGCTGGGCGGCGTCGGCGAACAGCTCCGCGGCGGTGCGGACGCTGCCGGCCTCCTCGGCGGCCTCGGTCGCCGTGGCGACGGCGGATCTGTTCGCCGCGTCCGTCGTCGCCGTGGTGTCCAGGATTCGGGCGAGAACGGCGACCGGGTCGCGGTGCAGGACGTGGCGCTGGTCGCCCTGGGCGAGATCGTCAGGTCCGCTCAGGGTGACGACGTGGGCGGTGTTGGCGTCGCGTCCGCGCGACATCCCGACGTAGAGCCCGGCAGGACCGGTCCGGTCGGAGACGATCGTGTGGGTGGTGTCGACGGTGCCGCCCTGGGAGGCATTGACGGTGGAGGCGTAGCCGAGTGCCAGGTGCTCGGCCACGTAGCTCGGCGGGAGGACCAGGCGGTCACCGAGAACGTCGCCGTCCGGGCTGCGACCGGTGACGGCGGCGACCTCGAGCGAGCCGTTGGGGCGGACGACCTGTACCCGGTAGTGCTCGCGGTTGATCGGGCCCCGCGGGTTGCCCTCGTGTCCGGCGAGGCTCCAGTCCAGCTTGCGGGCCTCCACGAGATCGCCGACCCCGGCGTGGGTGCCCTGCAGCCCCAGCGCGACCCCGCGTTCCTCGACGTGGCCGAGGCGGACGAGCTCGGCCCGGATCTGGGCAGAGACCTGGGCTGCCTGCTCGTTGGTGGCGACCACCAGCAGTGACCGCTTCCCGGCCAGGGTGTCGGCGAGCCACGCCGACGCCGCGGACGCCTGGGCGTCTTCGGTGGTGCCGGCGTCGAGCAGGCGGCCCTGCCGGTGGTACTCGCGCAGCACGGTCTCGTCTCCGGCCCGCAGGCGCAGCGAGGCGTCGCGTTCCCACTCGTGGTTGAAGCGGCGGGCCTCGGCCAGCTCGTAGCGGCCGCCGCTGGCCGCGATCAGGTCCATGCCGCCGCCGGCACCGACGGCGGCGAGCTGCCGGTGGTCGCCGACCAGCAACAGCTTCGCCCCGGCGGCGTCGGCGTGCTGGTGGATGGCGGCCAGTGCGGCAGTGTCGGTCATCGCGGACTCGTCGACGACGACCAGGTCACCGCGGTGAAGCCGCCAGAGCTGGTCCGACTCGACCGGCCGTGGCCCGCCTGCGCCGGGGCCGGCGGCGAGGCGGCGCTGGGCGCCGAGCCACGCCGCTGCGTTGCTGGCTGTGAGCCCTTCGGCCTTGAGGATCTCGGTCGCCTTCTGGGAGGTCGCCAGACCGAAGACCCGGCGCGGACCCTCGCCGCCGGGCTGGGCGGGATCGGCCCACGCCTTGGCGATCGCGCCGACCACGAACGACTTGCCGGTCCCGGCGGGCCCGACCAGGGTCTCGATCCGGGCGCCGGAGGTGAGCACGCCGCGTATGGCCGCGGCCTGGTCCGCGCCGAGTTCGATCCCGGATTCCGACAGCCCGGCGATGAACCGCTGGGCGCTGTCGTAGGGCAGCGCCGCCGCTCCACCCACCGTGCTGGCTGCGACCAGGGCGCGCTCGGTGCGGACCTGCTCCGGAGTGGCGTAGAGCATCGCCCCGGGGGCTTGGTACGGACTGGACCCGTTGGCCAGGCGCAGTTCGGCGGGCAGCTGCTCGTCGCCGGGCCGGGCGCCGTCGAGCACGGTCGCGGACTTGAGCGCCTCCTCGGTGAGGGTGTCGAGCAGCTGGGCGATGTCGATCCCGTCTGGCGCGCCGAGGTAGTCGGGCAGTGCGGCGTTGATCGCGCCGGTGAGGTCTCCGCGGTTCCAGCCCGCCTTGCGGGACTGGACGTCGGCGAGCGCGGTCTCGATCACCGCCTGCGGATCCCACTGCATCGGTGCAGGTCCGTTCCCGCGTGCGGCGAGCACGGTGTCCGCGACGCCGGCCAGGCCGCCGTCGATGTCGGCCCGGATCCGGGCGTCGATCCGGTCGAGCAGCTCCTCGCGGGACTCCCCGGTGTGCGACTTCGCCGCCCGTGTCAGCAGCGTGGCCTGCTGTGAGAGCCGGTCGCGCTGCAGCCCGTTCGGCGCCTGCCCGTGCCGTTCCTCGTACGCCGCGATCAGCTCCTCGGCCTTCGCGGTGACCTTGTGCCGCCGGCTCGAGATCAGATCCATCGCCTCCTGGGCGACCCCAACGATCTCGCGGGCCTTCCCGTCCGGGCGGGTGGCGAGCAGCACGCCGAGCGCGTGGGTGATGCGCTCCTCGGTGGTGCGCTCGGCGACTGCGGCGGCACCCGGGCGGAACTTGAACAACGCCTTCGAGTCCACCGTGCGCCACTCGCCGTCCGGGCCCTCGACGCGGTTGAGGAACGCGTTGTGGATGTGGAGGTGCGGGTCGTTGTCGCGGGAGTCGTGCTGGAAGAACGAGCCGACCACCCAGTCGTGCGCGTCGACCCAGCGGCCCGCGGCGCCGCCGTGGTGGCCGACGCGCGAGTAGCCGGCGTGCTCTGCCAGGTACGCCAGGCCGGCGTTGTTCCCCGCCCAGATCGCGTCCTCGACGGCGGTGCGGAACTGCGCCCAGGCCTGCGCGGTCTCCTCCTCACCCGCCGCGCGGGCGGCGACCTCCTTCGCCTCGAACGCCGTGTGGACGAGCGTCACGGACTTCTGAACGTTGAACGTCACGTCGAAGAAGGCCACGTTGTGCCGTGCCGCCTTACCGGCCTCCGTACGGAGTTCAGCCCGTCGTTCAGCCGAGGCGTACGGCTCCCGTTCAAGGGCGGTCTCGTACAACTCGTCCTCGGACAGGTACTTCCGTCCGGTGTGCCCGAGCGTGGACACGTCGTCCCACCGGTTCGGATCGGAGAAGCCGGCGGCGCGCGGGTCGAGGAACCGCTCGTAGATCGCGCGCATGTCCTGCGCGTCGACGAGTCCGGTGAGACCCAGCTTCTCCGCGCCGGCGCCCCACCAGCGGCCCGGCGGCTCGCCCTCGGCGACCGCGCCCGTGTAGTAGTTCTCGCGCCCGGTCGCGACCTCCTTGAGCAGGTAGTCCGGCGAGTACCCGGACACGATCTTCAGCACCATGGCGAGCACCCGCCCATCACAACGATCTTGGTAAGGGTGTTCGCAAGATCAACCGTGCGCAGCGCCGGTTCCGGCCGGCCGGAGGCCGACCCACCCCCTCGGATCGTGATGCCAAGGTGTGAGTCGTTGGATCTTGGGGCTCTTGTCTCTCGCTCTCGGTTCTCGCTCGTCTTTATGGAGTAGTGCTCGGTCGCGGTTCTGCTCGTGCTGTTGATGGTCTGGTTCTCGCTGTCGGTACTCGGGTTCTGTTCGGTTCGGGTCATGGATGGGCTCGCTCGTCGTCGCTCTCGGTGGGCTCGGAGGGCTGGCTGGTGATGATGTGCAGCGGTGTCGGCTGGTCTCGGACGTCCTTCAGGGCTGCGGCGGCGGTTCCTCGGGAGACCTGGGCCAGGGCTTCGAGTTCAGACACGGTCGGCAGCGCGCGGTGGCAGGCCTGGTGGCGTTGTGCGGCAGCCCGGGCGCGCTCGCGCGCCGGGGCCGCAATCGCCCGGCTGTCGGTCTCGCCGTCCGGCCGTGCAGGCAGCGCCGGACGGGATGAACGGGCCTCGACGGGCGCGTGGCGCTGAACGGTGACCGCCGGCTCCGACCCGGGTGCGAGTTCAGCTGCGTGCCCATCGGACACGTCGCGTTGAACGCCCGCGGTTGAACGCTCCAACGCTGTACGGCCTACCGCGCTGGGTCCGTACTCGGCCGTCGGCTCAGCATCGGGGTCGTGGGTGGCGAGGAGGTAGAGCAGGTGCGCCACGATCGCGGCGGCGATCGCCGGCCAGGCGCCGATGCCGAACCGCAGTACCGCCGGAGTCGTCACCGGCCCGTCCCCCGCAGGGTCTCCGGCGAGGAACGCGGCCTGCGCGAGCCCCGAGAGTCCAGCGGCCAGGACGACGACGGCCCAGGCATAGCGGGCCGCGCCGTCGCGCAGGCGGGCGGTGGCGGTGTAGGCGACGAGTGCGAGGCCGTCGGTGATCAGCGGGTAGAGCCACGCGATCCCGGCCGGGACCCGCGCCGCGACGGCGACCTCGTATAGCCCGTGCGCCGTGGCCACGGCGGCGCCGAGCGCGACGGCCAGGCCGGGCGCCCAGATCACCCACCGGGCCCGTCCGGTCCGCCGCTGCGTGCCCGGGTCTTCCTGCGTGGTCATCGGCGCCGACCTCCGTTGCTGGCGTAGCGCGACGAGCCCGACGCGGGTTCGGGTGCGGATTGGTCACGGCCGGTGGCCCACCACCCGGCGATCGACGCGACCGCCTCCACGCCGGGCACCTCGACGGCGCCGCTCGCGGGGGCGGGCCAGCCCGGGCGGTCTGGTGCGCTTCCGGGCTGCAGGACCCGGACGACTTGCGGATCCGGGCGACGACGCCGGGGCGTTGGCGGTCGTGCCAGTCCCCCGCCGCGGAGACGGAAGCTCCGCTTCCCTGGTAGGCGGCGCACCAGGCGTGCATCAGCCACAGGAGTTCCTCGACGACGTCGGGATGCCACAGCCAGCACTCGGGCATCCCGCTCGCAGCGTCCGGGTAGCGCAGGTACACCGCCCCTAGCCACGCGCACAGCTCACCGAGCAGCGCGGCGACCCGATCGGGGTCGGTAGGCGCCATCAGCCACGACGGTGCCGGGATCGGGCCCTTTCGGGCGGTGACCGTGGCGAGGGCGTCGGTCAGCTGGGAGACCAGCCGGGCGGTCTCGTCCACCCGGCTGGGCAGGCCCATCAACGGATCCACCGCACGTCGTAGGCCATCGACCTCGCGGGCCAGCTCGGCGACGGCACCGCCATCCGTGGGCGGGCCGGCGCCAGGGTTCGGTGGGCGGCCGGGCGGTGTCACCGGGCCCACCCCTGGACGTCGTCGAAGCCCGCGCCGTCGTCCCCGGCATAGCGGGAGGACGGGCCGCGCTCCTCGTCGTCCCGAGCGAGGGCCTGGTCGTGGGTCGCCTGGACGCGAGCGGCGATCTCGGCGTACTCGGTCTCGGTGAGCGGGCGCGTCCCGCCGGGCGCGTCGTCGTCGAGGGTGAACCAGAGCCCGCCGATCTGCGCCGCGGGCGCCTCGGCCCACACCGCCTCCCGATCTCCCCTGACGCGCTCGTCCTCGTCCCGGCGCGGGTCGGGGTGCTCGGTAGTCATCGTTTCGACCTCGCTCCCGTGATCGTCTCGGTCGTTCTGGTCAGTGATGCGGTCGAGCAGGTCGCGCTTGTCAGCCAGGAACTCCGCCCGCTCGGCGGAGTCGGCGTCCCGACCGGCCTCGGATAGCGCGCGTAGGCGGCGGGTGAGCGCGGCAACCTCGCCGGCGCTGACTGGTCGTCGGTCCAGGCCGGTCACGGCGTCCACCAGCCATCGCCTGCGCCCCGATCACGCGGAGCGCCGTCGTCCGCCTCGGCCGGGCGTGTGGGGTGCTGTGCGGCGGTTCCGGCCGGGTCGGTCGGGTCGGCGTGCTGGTGGATCCGGCGGAGCTCGCGGAACATCGCGTTCGCATCGCGCATGCGTGCGGCCGGCTCGCCGAATCGGTCGGGCCAGTGTCGTGCCAACCGCTCGAGGACGCGTTCGGCGGCCTCGTCGCGGGCCAGCCGCACATCGGCCAGCCAGCGGGCGCGAGCCGCGGTTGCCTCGACCCGTGCGGTCATCCGGTCCCGTGTCCGGACGTCGCGCCGCTTCCACGCCATCCGTGCGCGGCCAATCACCGGAGCGATCCCGCGCCGGATGACCACCACCCGACCCGCCGGAAGGTTCGCGAACTGCGCCGGTGGCACCACCGCGACCTTGCGCACCGTGCGGCTCGCGACGCGGCCGTTCATGTCGGTGGTGGTGATCTTCTCGTCGCGCTCCCCTGCCAGGGTGGACCAGAACTGCAGGTCGTCGCGGTCGCGCGTGCCGCCGAAGATCATGACGGCGGCGGTGTTGTTCAGGATCGTCGCCGTCTTGTGCTCGCCCCATCGCGACAGCAGCTGCGCGCGGGACTGGAACGCGCACACGATCGTCACCCCGCGCCCGCCCATATCGGCGGTCCACGACTCGAGCGGGACCGGGGAGATCAGTGCGGCCTCGTCGAGGAACAGCCCGAGCGGCGGGTCCAGCCGCCCGGCGGACTTCGTGGCGGCGATCCGTCGGGCCTCGCGGGCGATGTGCCCGGTCAACGCGCACACCAGGGGCGCAGTCTGGGCTTCTTCGGCGCCGAGTAGGAACACCGTCGCCCGCTCGTCGAGCAACCACCCGACGTCGAACGCCCGCTCCGGATCCGGCTCCCCGGCCGCCGCGGCGGCTGGGTGGGTCAGCCACCCGAGCGCAGGCATGACCGTGGAGGTGATCGACGAGCGCGTGCGCTCGTTGGTCGTCACGAACTGCATCGCGTCCTGCTCGAACGCCTGCACACCCGACTTCCGCAGCAGGGCCGGAACCTCGCGGCCAGCCGCGTCGGGGTCGGCGACCCAGGACAGGACGTCGCGCATATGCCGGTCGCCGAGGGCGGCGGCGTGCAGGAGTGCGGCCAGCACGCGGCGGGCCTGGGCGTCCCAGAACTCCCGGTCTCCGACCCCGCCGCGCGAGGTCGCGGAGAGCATGTCGGTGGCGCGCTCGGTCGCAGTCACCGGATCCGCGCACCCGGTGAGCGGGTCGAACGTGATCGTCGATTCCTTGCCGCCCAGCCCGGCGGGATTGAACACGAACACCGGGCCCCGTTCGCGACGCAGCGGTCCACACATCTGCAGGAGGTCGGTGCGGGTCGAGGTCACCAGCGCAGCGCCGGGCGCGTCCAGGATCCGCCCGGCCAGCCAGCCGGACTTGCCGGTGCGAGGACCGCCGATGACGATCACGACGTCCTCGACCAGGGCCCACACCCTCAGCACCCCGACCCGGCACAGCTCGATCGCCACTTCGGCGGTCGCCAGCCGGGCCCGTGCCCGCCACGACAGCCCGGCCAGCGACGGGCGCACCGTGGCCGCGCGTCGGCGGACGGCGAAGGTCCCGGCGTGGCGGGTGATGTCCAGGCTGGAGGCGACTCCGGCTTTGCGGCGGGTGCGCGACGCCCACCGGCTCACCGTGGCCGAGGAACGCGACCAGCGGTGCCACACCAGTACCGCGGCCAGACCTGCGACGGCGATGAGCGCCGGCCAGGCGAGGGTCTGCACGATCGTGGCCGCCGGCATCAACGCCACCAGGCCCAGACCGGCGCCCAGGCCGCGGGCACCACGCGCCCACGCCAGCACCGCGCCGCCGGCGAATGCGATCAGGAACAACATCGTCGTGCCCATCAGAGCTCGCCCTCCGCTGCGGTCCGGGTGCGCCAGGCGCCGATCGCGGCCGCTCGTCGTGGGCAGCCCTCGGTATGCCCGTGCTCGTTGTCGTCGGGGTGGGACTCGTACGGGCCCCGATCACTGACCTGCTGGCCGCATGCGCTGCAGCGCCACCACGTCGTCGGCGTCCGGAACAACCCGTCCGCTGGACCGGTGGACTCCGGCGCTCGCCCCTCGATGAGCCACTCGAACGCGGCCTCTCCCCGCGGGCGGTCACCGTCCAGCGGCAGCTCCAGCGCCTCGCCGATCTCGTCCCACGAGCGGCCGGCCGCCCGCGCGGCGCGGGCGTGGTCGGTTCGCTGCGCGTCGGCGACGCGGGCCAGGAGATCGGCCGCGCGCACCCCGGCCAGAGGGTCGTCGAGGCGGGACTCGGTCAGCAGCCGGAACCCCTCGATCGGCACCTCGGACCGGACGGCGCCGAACACCTCCACCGCCGCCGCCAGCACCAGTTCCCGGAGCCGGTGCCCGACCCGCATCCGGCCGTCACGCTCCGGGCTGCGGTCGGCCTCGCCGGCGTTCATCGCACATCCCCGACGCTCGAGCTGATCGCGCCGTCGCGCAGGGCCGAGGCCCAGCGGTCCACCGTGCGCCGCGACACCCCGCACTCGGCCGCCACCCGCTCGCGGTCCAGGCCCCGAGCGAGCGCAGCGCTTCCCGCCTCTCGCTGCTCCGAAGGCCGACCCGCGCCACGCCGCACCAGCCCCGGCAGAGCCACCGGCGCCCGCCGGGCCCGAGCGGCCGGACGGCTGGACCGGCGCCGCGCGGCCCGCTCGGCCTCACCGAGACCACCCGCAACCCCGTAGGGCAGCACCTCCAGGGCCCATGCCAGGCACTGCTCCCGGACCGGGCAGCCCGCGCAGACCCGCTTCGCCGCCGCCTCGGCCCGCTCCCGCTCCGGGCCGTCCTGCGCGGTCGGGAAGAACACCTCGCCGTCCATGCCCCGGCACGCCGCCCGGACCTGCCAGTCCCGGCCCTCGCCCGACTCCTGCTCGCGAACTACCATTTCCTTCTCTCCTGCCGTCTGCTGATGTGCGGGGAGATCGGCCCGGCGGCTGTGTCCCGCCAAGAACCCGTCGCCGGGCCGAACCTCACGTCCTGTTCCTGCGCTCATCCCTGATCACCCGGGCCCCGGCCGCGGCGCGGCTGCACCCGTGGCGGCGCCTCGAACAGGCCCGGTTCCGCGTCCTCGACCGCGCGCCGCTCGTCGTCGCCGGTGCCCGGCTGCTTGGTCCGCGCGCCCGGGATCTGCTCGGCCAGGTGCGCCAGCCACGCCGGCAACGGCCGGCGCTCGAGCAGGGCCAGGGCGATCACCCGCGACGGGCAGTCCCGCCTGCTCGTGGTGGTCGGTACCCATCCGCAGCGCGGGCACCGGCCCGCGGCCGGGCTGTCGTGATCGATGAGCACCTGCAGCAGCCCTGTCCGGCCTGCCCCGGCCCGCAACCGCTCGTCGACCTCTCCGGTCTCCGGGGTCCGCGCCGGTAGCGGCCATTCCGCGGCGGCCGCGCGGACACGCGATCGGCTCGACGCGCTCATGACGTCGCCTCGACCGGCTCGGGCACCCGGCCCCGCCCGTCCGGGCACAGCACCGACCCGTCCCGGTGCGAGAACTCCGGCCGGGCACCGGCACGCTCCGGCCACCCCGACGGCGGCGCGCACACCGCGGTCTCATGACAGCCCGGGCACAGAAGCGCGTCCGGGTCGACCCCACGTACGGCCGGTGGCGGGGCGGTTTCGGCGACAGACATCCTGACCTCCAGAACAGAGTGGGTGGGCCGGACGGCCCGTTGACGTGGGTGGCGGGCGCTGTCCCCGCCGCCCTTCGACGCGTCCGCGCGGCCTGCGAGGCTCGCCGTCCAGGGCGGCCGAAGGCCGTCGCGCAGCGAACGCGCCAGCGGCCCTTGACGGGGAGACAGGCCGTGCTCAGCTCGGACCGACCGGCCCACCCCGCCGACGGCAGGACCACAGCAGCACTTGGCCCGCCTGGCCCTGAAGGCGAACCGGCGCCCCGGCGCACCCGCGACCGGGCTCACGACCCATCCCCCGACACCCCGGCCTGGGTCTTGTTCAGAGCCGGCGTCGCCGCCTGATCGAACGACGTCATGAACGTCGACGCCGCACCCGGCAACCCCTGCCCCACCGGCGTCGCGATGAAACACACCAACGCCAGCACCGCGAACGCGATCGCACCCCCGGCCGAACGCGCCTTCGCGCAGATGAACGCACCCACCAGCGCGAACAGGATCAACAACCCGACGCTGCCCATGTCAGGCCTCCCCGCGGGCGGCCTGCTCGGGAACCCAGCCGGCGGTGTCGACGACGGTCTGCTCGGCGATCGCCAGATCGGCGATCGCCTCGATCGCCTTCGCCGGAACGATCAGCCGCCCCCGGATCCGGACAGCCGGGAACTCACCCGCCGCGATCGCCCGGTAGAGCGTCATCGGCGACATCCCGAACATCGCTGCCGCCTGGGCCACGCTGTAGAACCTCGGCGCCATCGGTGGCGCCTCCGTCGAACCCTTCAGACCTCGCATCACGACCCCAATCTGTACATGTCTGCTACATGTACTGAACAAGTAAGGCACGAGTGGCAATCGGAGTCAATCGCCGTGGCCTTCCGTGGTGTCGAGATTGCAGTCGCGAACGGTGTTGGCATCAGCTGACGTGGGATGACGCGATAGGCGACGTCAGGGTTGATTTCCGCAGTTCAGCGCGTCACGGTTGAGGCGGGACGTTCGGGAGGCGTCATGCGTAATCGGCTGGCGCAGGTCCGGGCGGAGCGTGGCTGGAAGAAGGCCCGGCTCCTGCACGAGCTGCGCGCGGCGGCCCGTCGTCGCGGCGAGACCCTGCCGAAGGACGAGAGTCTGAGCCGGCGGGTGGCCGTCTGGGAAAACCAGGACGGCGCCGTCAGTGACTTCTATCTGGACCTGCTGTGCGAGGTCTACGAGTGCGAACCGGCCGACCTCGGGCTCGTGGAGCTACCCCCGGAAGCCGCACCTGAGCTCGTGAACGAGCTGTCCGACCTACCGGAGTTCGTGCGCCTCGATTCCGGTCTGGTCGCCCTTCTCCGCAACCAGACCCAGGGGCTCCGGCTGCTGGATCGGCGCCTCGGCGGCGGCACGATCCACACGCAGGCGATCGCGCATGTCGAGACCGTCGAACGGCTCGTGCGGTACGCGCTGCCCGGCAGCGACCGGGAGTCGGCGGCCGACGAGCTCGGCCAGGCCGCGGCGCTCGCCGGGTGGCAGGCACTCGACATGGGGCGCCTCGACGAGGCGTGGCGGCTGCACGAGACAGCGACGTCCGCGGCCCGGGAGGGCGGGCCCGCCGGCCTCAGCTACGCGCGGGCGCAGCAGGGGTTCGTCCTGCTCGACGCCGGCCGCCCTGCCGATGCGCACGCCCTGATCCGATCAGCCCGCGAACGCGTCGAAGCCCCGGTGCCCGGCGAGCTACTCGCGTGGCTGCACGCGGCCGAGGGCGAGTCGTTGGCGGCGCTCGGCGACCGGGACGGCGCACTCCGCGCTCTCGACGCGGCGGATGCGGCGCTGCCGGGCCAGCAGGAAGGTGCGTTGCCGTTCCTCATGCTCGACCAGGGACACCTCGCGCGATGGCGTGGACACTGCCTCGCCCGGCTCGGCGAGCTGTCGGCGATCGACGACCTCACGACAGCGCTCGCCGCCATGTCCGGTGAGCAGTACGGGCGCGCGGAAGTCAGCCTCCGCGTGGATCTCGCGCTCGCACTACGAGCCCGGAACGAAGCGGCCGAGTCGCAGCACCAGGCCCGACGGGCGTCCGAGCTCGCCGGGCGCACAGGTTCGGAACGCCAGCGTCGGAGGATCGTCGACCTACTGAGCGCCTGACGGGGCAGCACGGCCACTGAAGGCGAGGACGTGCAGGAGCCCGACCAGCGAGCCGGAGTTGACGATCCGGCCCTGCGCGATCAACTCCGGGACATCGGCGAGGGCCAACCACTCGAACGTCCCCTCGTTGACCTCGGTCGCTTCTCCGGTCCGCTCGACACCACGGGCGAGGTAGACGTGGTGGGCGCTGCGGACCGTTCCGACCATCGGCTCGAAGGTCACCAGGTGCTCGATCGACCGAGGTCGGTACCCGGTCTCCTCCTCGACCTCGCGAGCGGCCGTTTCCGCCGGCGACTCACCCTCATCGAGCAAGCCGCCGGGAAGCTCCCAGTTCCACACGTCGGGCACGAACCGATGGCGCCACGACATCAGTACGTGCTCGCCCGCGTCGTCGATGACGACAGTCATCGCGGCCGCCGGCAACGTGACGGTGTGGTGCTCGAACCGGTCGCCGGACGGCTGAGAGATATCGGCCAGACCGACGGTCACCCACTCGCTCTCATAGATCGGGCGCTCGCCGTGCACGACCCAACGACCCGAACCGTCCTGCTCGCCCGCCATCGTCCGACCGTAGCTATCGCAGGGCGCCGACGAGTACGGCCGTCAGGATGGTGCAGCGAAGGCACCAGAACCGTGCCGGATCACCACGAGGCCCTCGTCGGCGAGTTCTCGGTAGGCGCGCCGAACCGTGCCCCGGGAGACCCCGTACTCCGCCACCAACGCGGCCTCGCTCGGCAGCAGATCGTTCGGGCCGAACTCCTCGGCACGAACACGGCGTGCGAGGTCAGCGGCGATCCGTTCGTAGGCGGTACTCGCTTCACCGTCGGTCGGTTCACCCACGATTCGGCGGCCTTGACCCGGGACGACCTCGATCAGCCCCTCGTCGACGAGTAGCGCAAGCGCCGACCGGACCGTGCCGCGGGCAACGCCGTGCTGCTCAACGAGCGCCAGCTCGGAGGGCACCATTGCTCCGGGCTTCAGCACGCCCTCGCGGATCAGATCTCTGAGCTGGTCTGCGATCTGGCGGAAGGTGCCGCGAGGGGCCACGGGGACGAGCCTCCTGCTTCTAGGTTGGCGGTCACCGAAGGGTAGTACCGCCGGAGATCGCAACGTCGGAACCGTTGCGAGTGGCGCCGATGTGGCGATGTCCTGGAATTCTGTCGGCGCTCGTTCCTCGGGAACGACATGTGTCCAGCCCTACCTGAACCGCGCTGCTGATCTCGGGCGGAGCTCGACGCGCGTGGCCGGACGAGCTTGCGCTGTCGCCGCATAGTTTGATCCTCTAGCTGGGCTTGTTGCTGCCAGTAGTGGGATGCCTACGCCAGGGTGGGGGAGCG
>JAKDNL010000709.1 GCA_030451825.1 Pseudonocardia sp.
CAGCCAGTAGTCCCGGTGTACCGAGCGCATGCTGCCGCCGCCTCCTCCGCCGCACGCGGCGGCGAAGAGCGTGAGCGCGACGAAGGCACCCACCAGGGGGCCGCGCCGCGACCAGGACCGGACGGCCCGGGTGGTGATCGTCTTGCTCATGAGACTTCCCTTCTCGAACTTTCGTGGGAGGAGCAGTACACCGGAACGGGGCCGGCGTCAGGCGGGGGCGGTGGCGGCGACACGGGCCAGGGTCAGGCCTCTCGGCATGATCCCCCGCTCCAGCGCGCCCAGCAGGAAGAAGCCCAGCAGGGCCAGGGCCATCGAGACCAGCGCGGCTCCGAGGATGCCCACCTGGCCGTACCCGGACGGGTTGCCGATGATGTCGCCGAGCGTGCCGGGGCTGCCGGCGAACACCGCGAGATAGGCGGTCGCGACGACGAACACCCAGGCGACCTTGATGCCGGTCATGATCAGCGGGATGGCGTTCGGGAGCTCGACCCGGCTCAGGATCTGCCAGTCGGTCATCCCCATCCCGCGGGCCGCCTCCACGATCCCGGGGTCGACGCCCTCCACGGCGGCGAACGAGTTGGTCAGGATCAGCGGCAGGCCGAGCACGACCAGCGCGATGGCCATGTTGGCGAACCCGAACCCGATGATCGGGATCATGATGGCCACCAGGGCCAGCGTGGGCAGTGCCCGCAGCACGTTGCTGCCGTTGATCGCCAAGGAGGAGAACCGGTGCAGGTGCCCGACCCAGGCACCGAGCGGCAGGCCGATCGCGATGGCGATCGCCATCGACACGGCCGACAGCAGCAGGGTGCCGAGTGCCTCCTCGACCAGCACGCCGGCGTTGTCGATGACGAACTGCAGGACGTTCATCGGGTGCTCCTCATCGGGTCGCCCGTGTCCACGGCGTGATCAGCCGCTGCAGGCCCACCACCAGCAGGTCGGCGACGAGAGCCAGCGCGATGGCCAGCAGGCCGGTGACGAGCAGCTCGGGGGCGAACAGGGTCTTGACCGCGTCGAAGATCGGCGCGCCGAGCCCGAGCTTCACCGCCTGCGCGGCCACCGTGGCCAGCGAGATCACGGTGACCACCGCGATCCGCACACCGGCCATGATCGAGGGCAGGGCCAGCGGCAGCCGGATCTGGAACAGGATCTGTCTCGGGGTCAGGCCCATGCCGTCGGCTGCCGCGATCGTCTCCGGCGGGGCGGCGCGCAGGCCCGTCACGGCGTTGCCGAACAACAGCAGCAGCGTGTAGCTCGTCAGCCCGATCAGGACGGTCGTGGCGGTCAGCCCGGTGATCGGGACGAAGAGCAGGAAGAACGCGAGCGCCGGAACCGTGTAGAGGAACGTGGCGAGCCCGGAGAACCCCTTCTCGAACCATCCGTGCGAGGACGCGTAGAGCGCCGCGGCCACCGAGATGACCAGGCCGACGCCGACCGCGATGGCGCTGAGCCAGATGTGCTCGATCAGCCGGGGCTGCAGGACGTTGGACCAGTTGGTGATCACCCAGTCCCAGCACCACAGCGCGTCGGGGGCGCATTGTGCCCCCTCGAAGACGGGGATGACCTGGGAGGGAACCGTCATGGCGACCCCACCTCGAGGGCGTGTGGCGCGCGGGGGAGCGGGACCATCACTCACCCACCATGCTGGCCGGGGCCACGGGCTCGCCGTCGGACACGGCGTCCTGGAGCTGGTCCAGGGTCGCTGTCCCGATCTGCTCGCCGTCGTCGTCGGTGACCTGCAGGACCGGCGAGCCCGAGGAGAACAGCACCGAGAGGCCGACCCGGAGCGTGGCGTCCCCCTTGACCGTGGGCGCGCCGGGCGGCGAAACCTGGTTGTCGGACTCCCGCACGACGTCGCGCATCAGCCGCAGCGACAGCCGCTTGAGCCCGCGGTCGGCACCGACGAAGTCGGCCACGTACTCGTCGGCCGGGCTGCCCAGCAGCTCGTCCGCGGTGCCGTACTGGGCGAGGACGCCTCCCTGGCGCAGCACCGCGATCTTGTCACCCATCTTGATCGCTTCGTCGATGTCGTGGGTGACGAAGATCACCGTCTTGGAGATTCCGCTCTCCAGGTTCAGGAACTCGTCCTGGATCTCGGCTCGCGTGATGGGGTCGAGCGCGCCGAACGGCTCGTCCATCAGCATGACCGGTGGGTCCACGGCGAGGGCCCGGGCCAGGCCGACTCGCTGCTGCTGGCCGCCGGAGAGCTGCGCCGGGTAGCGCTTGGCGAAATCGCGGTCCAGGCGCACCAGGTCCAGCATCTCTCCGGTGCGCTGCTGGATCCGGTCCGAGGACCAGCCCAGCAGCCGCGGGACGACGCCGATGTTGGCGCCGATCGTCATGTGCGGGAACAGGCCGACCTGCTGGATGACGTAGCCGATGTCGCGGCGCAGCGTCGTGATGTCGGCGGCGCGGACGCTCTGCCCGCCGATCAGGATGTCGCCCTCGTCGAAGTCGATGAGCCGGTTGACCAGCTTCATCGCGGTCGTCTTGCCTCCACCGGACGGGCCGACGAGGCAGCAGGTCTCGCCTGCCCTGATGGTCAGCGAGAGGTTGTCGATCGCGGGGATGTCCTGTCCGGCGTACCTCTTCGTGACCGAACGGAACTCGATCTCGACGCCGGGGCGTTCGCCGGGTGTCTCGGTCATCGGAGCCCCTCGTCCTTGTCCGCGCCGCGTCCGGCGGGTTCGAACCGCATCACGGTGTTCCTCCTGTCGTGGCGACCGGCCCGTGGCCGATCTGTGCCGGGATGACGTCCCGCACCCTCGTGGCCCGTTCGTGCCGGGCAGCGATCTCTCGTGTGGTGCCGGGGAGTCCGTCGTTGGCTCCGGGACGGACGGCCCAGGTGGATCGGGCGGGGCGCAGCGGCTCGGCGTCAGCAGGGTCCGGAGACCGCCGGTTTCGCCGCCGCAGAATGCGTCGCGGGGTCCCGAACAATCGCGCGCGCGACGCCGCGAGCCGATCTGTTCGAGAAACCCACATGTTCCCCCGCTCGGGCAATGTCGCTGGTGAGCGGTCCCGAACGACCTCCCCCCAGGACGTTCTCGTCGGACGCGGGCCCTCGCGTTACACCCGGTCCGTGCCCGGCTGGGTGAACCGGAGTCGACGAGGATCGTCCGAATCGCTGAACTGAGCCTAG
>JAKDNL010000710.1 GCA_030451825.1 Pseudonocardia sp.
GAGCGGCATGGGGGCGTTCCTACATCATCGTATGAGTTTTCCCTGGTCATGCGGGCGATGTGGGGGACGTGTCCGGGGGGTCCGAGTGGTGGAGGGCGTCGAGGACGGCGTTGCCGACCTCGGCCGGGGACGCGTCCGGCTGGACGAGGAGCACCCGCAGACTGGAGTTGAGGGCGCACATCAGGTGTGGGGCGAGGGGAACGAACTGGACCTCAATCCACACCGCGAGGGCGCTCACGGCTTGTATCCCGGCACCCCTGCAGAATCGTGTCAGGAGGCGTGGGCGTTACCCCCGCGGTTACTGCGCGACAGCGTCGGTACCACCGTTCAGTCCCGGTTCGTTACGCCGAGTGACAGACCAGCCGTGTTCGAGGACGGTCGCGGCGTCGATCGGGCTGGTCGGGTCGGCGGTGCCGGGGAGGCGGCGCGCCATCTCCCCGAACAGCCGCATGATCTCTCCCATCAGTTCCGTGTCGGACATGACGGACAGGTCTGATGGGGCCGGTGTGGAGGGTTCGTCGCCGGTGAGGCGCAGGCCAAGGAGTCTTTCCAGGTGGGGTACCTGCCCGCGGGGGAGGGCGAGGCCCCGCTCCCACTTACCGACTGTCTTCGGGTGAACGCTGTGAGGTAGTGCGGCGGCGACATCCGACTGCCGCAGCCCCTTCTTCAGGCGTGCCTGACGGAGCGCATCCCCGATCTGCATATGCATATCGTGACCGATTGTGAGCGGCTCCGCAACGCGGCCCAGTCGGGGCTAGTCCGCTCCCGTCCGCTCCCGTCGGATGTTGTCCGGAGCGGACGGGTTCCCTATAGTTCCCTAATGGCGTCACAACCGTTCCCTGACTCGGCCGCGAAGCCCCTCCTGGGCGCGGCGTGAGCGCCCCCGTCGAGCACGACACCGACCGCCTCGCGGAGCTGGTGGCGTCCCTGGTCCTGGCGCAGCTCGGCGGGCGGGACGACTGCTGGTGGAACCCGCAGCAGGTCGCCGAGTACTGCGGTCACGCCCGCCAGTTCATCGCCACGGATCAGGCGTCCGGCGGTCTGCACTCCCACCAGCGGGGGGACCGCGGCCGACGGTTCACCAAGCGTTCCGTCGTGGACGCCTGGATGCAGGGAGCCACACCCGACCAGCAGGCGCAGGTGTGCGGCTGCCAGCGGTTCTCCCGGTGGGCGTCGTGACGTTCACGCTGTCCTCCCTGATCGAGCTGACGGAGGAGCTCCTCCTGACGGAGCAGCCGCTCCCGCGGTGGCTCCGTGCGGCGTGGGCTGATGCGCTCGCCGCCGCCTCGGAAGGGAACTCGATTGCTCCCGCAACGTTCCCCGCGGCTCCTGATGGGTGACCGGCGCGGCCGGCATCGCGCCCGCCGTGTCCCGCCGCACAGTCGACCGTTCGGCCGCCCCCTCGCCCCGGCCACCGCTGGCTGCCTGCCGCTGGTCGTGGCGTCGCTACCCGTCCTCGCGTTCGCGCTCCGAACGCCCCGGATTCACCCACAAGAAGGAGCCCCATCGTGATCATCCCCAACCCCACCGAGACGGCCGAGGCGAGCCCGCCGGAGTTCCTCGCGTTCCTCGCCGCCCAGGCGCGTGGGCGTACCGCCGACCAGAGGGTGTGCCGCTGCTGTGGGGGTCGGCCCCGGAGCCGCTGCGCCCGAAGCCCCCACGCGGCCCCCTCGGGTAGCAGCCGGGGAACGTCGAGGGAACCCTCACCGTTGACATTACCGGGTAGCCCGGTATGGTTGGGGTCCCTTGGTCGTCCGCTGAGCTGGAGGAACCCTGATGACAACCCTCGCCGAACGGAAGAGCGCTAAGTGGGTCGATGAGGTAGCGGTCGGGCGCTGGCTCCGGGGCGAGTTCCCCGGCCGGGCCCTCACCCACGCCGAACGGATCCACGCCGCCCGCGCGCAGCACGACCGCTGGATCGCCGCCACGGCGCGCCGGCTGAACATCCCCGAGGACCAGCTCCGCGACGGGCTCGCGGCCTGAACAGATCACCGGGGCGCCCGCATAGCTACCAGGCGCGGCGGGCGCCCCGAGATCACCGGACCCCCTATCTCCCCCGATCACAGAAGAAGGTCAGGAACCCGTGACTAGCACTGTAACCCGCACCACCGCCAACGATCCGCTGGCGCCGCTGCACGCAGCCGCCGGGAAGGTGAAGAACCGCCTGGTCAAGGCCGGTATCGACCTTGACGGGGTCGACGTCCGCGGCCAATTCCTCCGCGGCGCCGTCCTCGGGTCCTGCGACAACGGGACCCGGCACCTCCCCGCCGTCGACGAGGTGACCTGGTCGGTCACCGAGCACGGCGAGACCACCCGCTACCTGGTGCAGACCTGCAGCCTGTGCACCGCGGAGGTTGTGGACGCCGCCCTGTCCGGCGGTACGGACGACGACGTCCTCGTGTGGGCCGGGACCCACTCCCGGGCGTGACCGGCCCGGAGCAGCTCGCGCCGGAGGTGCAGGCACTCGCCCTCGCCGCGCTCGCGAAGCAGATCAAAGCCCTCGACCCGGTGGTGCGGGCAACGTTCGCGCACGACTACGAGAACGGGGACGGGCGCACGTTCCGGTCCCCGTTGGATGGCAGGAAGTTGGGGAAGGTCCGCCGGAACGACCCCGACCCCGAGTGGCGGGTCACCGACGCTGACGCCCTCCTCGTACACCTCCGCGGGCGGGGGCACGTCGAGACCGTGCACGACATCGTCGGCGGCGACGACGAGGTCGCGGCGGTCCTCGCCGTCCACGCGCCCCACCTCCTCGCCGAGGTGACCCGCGTGCCCCCGTCGGCGTCGGCGGCTGTCCTGGCCGCTACCCGGAAGGCCGGGGAGCCGGTAGGCCCGGACGGGGAGCCGGTGCCGGGGGTGGAGCTGAAGCAGCCGGCGGGGTCCCTCGTCGTGACCGTGGACCCGGCCACCGGCGCTGACGCCGCCGCCGACCTGGCCCGGGCCGGGCGCTTGGACTGGTCCCTCCGCCCTGAGATCGGCGCGGGGCGGCCGTCGTGACCGCCCTCGCCGTCGTCGCGTCCGCGCCCGGCCACTGCGCCGTCTGCCGGGGTGACCGCCGTGTCGCGGCTGCCGCCCCGGGCCGCGCCGAAACGCGCGTGCCGTGCCCGCACTGCATCGCCGCTATCCCGATCG
>JAKDNL010000711.1 GCA_030451825.1 Pseudonocardia sp.
CCTGGGGGCTAGCCCGGGCGCGCCGGGGCGGTTTATCGGGGCGGCGGGCGGCGACCGATCTTCGGTCACCGGCGGCACCACCGTGCTCTCCGACCGGATCGTGGTGCGGGTGACCACCAGGCCCGGCGAGTCGTTCGTGGACCGGATGATCGCGCTGGTCGAGGGCGCGGCCCGGCAGAAGACGCCGAACGAGATCGCGCTGACGGTGCTGCTCTCGGTGCTGACCATCATCTTTCTGCTGGCGGTCGTGGCGATCTCGCCGATGAGCGCCTACGCGGGCTCGCAGGTGTCGCTGACCGTGCTCACCGCGCTGCTGGTGTGCCTGATCCCGACCACGATCGGCGCGCTGCTCTCCGCGATCGGCATCGCCGGGATGGACCGGTTGGTGCAGCGCAACGTGCTCGCGACCTCGGGTCGCGCGGTCGAGGCGGCCGGTGACGTCGACACGCTGCTGCTGGACAAGACCGGCACCATCACCTACGGCAACCGGCAGGCGACCGAGCTGCTCCCCGTCGGGGAGACCACCGCGGAGCAGTTGGCCGAGGCGGCGCGGCTGTCCAGCCTCGCCGACCAGACGCCGGAGGGCCGCAGCATCGTCGCGCTGTGCGCGTCGGAGCACGGGCTGGCCCCGGAGGCGGACCGATCCGAGGCGGTGGCCGGGTTCGTCCCGTTCACCGCGCAGACCAGGATGTCGGGTATCGACCTGACCGGCCGGGTCGTGCGCAAGGGCGCCGCAGGGTCGGTGCTGGACTGGGCGCACGCCACCGCCCGGGCCGAGGGGCGGGGCGGCGAGGTGAACCGGCTGGTGGAGGCCATCTCCGACGGCGGCGGGACCCCGCTCGTCGTCGCCTCCGCGGACACGCCGGACGGCGCGGGCGCCTGGGTGCTCGGCGTGATCCGGCTCTCCGACGTGGTCAAGCCGGGCATGCGGGAACGCTTCGCCGAGCTGCGCGCGATGGGCATCCGCACCGTCATGATCACCGGGGACAACCCGCGCACGGCCCGGGCGATCGCGGCCGAGGCCGGGGTGGACGACCACCTGGCCGAGGCCACGCCCGAGGACAAGATGGCGCTGATCCGCACGGAGCAGCAGGGCGGACGGCTGGTCGCGATGACCGGAGACGGCACGAACGACGCGCCGGCGCTGGCCCAGGCCGACGTCGGGGTCGCGATGAACACCGGGACGGCGGCGGCCAAGGAGGCCGGCAACATGGTCGACCTCGACTCGGACCCGACGAAGCTGATCGAGATCGTCGAGATCGGCAAGCAACTGCTGATCACCCGCGGTGCCCTGACGACGTTCTCCGTCGCCAACGACCTGGCCAAGTACTTCGCGATCCTGCCGGCGATGTTCCTGGGGCTCTACCCCTCGCTCGGCGCCCTGAACATCATGCGGCTCGCCACGCCGCAGTCGGCGATCCTCTCTGCGGTCGTCTTCAACGCGCTGATCATCGTGGCGCTGGTACCGCTGGCCCTGCGCGGGGTGCGCTACCGGCCCTCGTCCGCGGCGAACCTGCTGCGCCGCAACCTGTTGATTTACGGGCTCGGGGGTGCGGTGACCCCGTTCGCCGGGATCTTCCTGATCGACCTGCTCGTCCGACTGATTCCGGGACTGTAAGAAGGGGCTGGGAGAGATGCTGACCACGCTGCGCCGCCAGACCGGCACCGGGCTGCGCCTGCTGCTCGTGATGACCGTGCTCTGCGGCATCGTCTACCCGATGGCGATCTGGGGTGTGTCCCGGATCCCGGGGCTGTCCGCGAACGCCGGAGGATCACTCGTCGGCGGGGACGCCGGGTCCTCGCTGATCGGGGTCGACCCGGTCGCGGCGGATCCCGCGGCCGATCCGTTCTTCCACACCCGTCCCTCGGCCTCGTCGCAGGGCGTGCTCGGCCCGGCCGACACCTCCACCTCCGGCGGGTCGAACAAGGGCGGGTTCGACGCCGAGCTGCTCGAGCAGGTCCAGCAGCGGCAGACGCTGATCGCCGGCCGCGAGGGCGTCGAGCCCTCGGCGGTGCCGGTCGACGCCGTCACCGCGTCGGCGTCCGGGCTGGACCCCGACATCAGCCCGGCCTACGCCGCCCTGCAGGAGGCGCGGGTGGCGCGGGTGACCGGGCTGCCGGTCGAGCGGGTGCGCGCCCTCGTCGCCGACGACACCGACGGCCGGATGCTCGGCTTCCTCGGCGAGCCGACGGTGAACGTCACCGAGCTGAACCTGGCCGTGCGCGCGGCACGCGGGTGAGGCTCGGGGGTGTCGGCCGGCAGCCGGGCGAAGCGCACCACGGCGGGCGGACAATGACGTGGTGACGAAGCGGGGTGAGCTGCGGATCCACCTGGGAGCCGCCCCCGGCGTGGGCAAGACGTTCGCGATGCTCGGCGAGGCGCGCCGGCGCCGGTACCGCGGCACCGACGTCGTCGTCGCCGTGGTCGAGACACACGGGCGGACCAGGACGGCGGACCTGCTCGACGGGCTCGAGGTGGTGCCGCGCCGTCGTGTCTGGCACGGGACGACGGAGCTCGACGAACTGGACTTCGACGGGGTCCTGGCCCGCCGACCCGAGGTCGCGCTCGTGGACGAGCTCGCGCACACCAACGCGCCCGGATCACGCAACGCCAAGCGCTGGCGCGACGTCGAGGAGATGCTCGAGGCCGGCATCGACGTGATCTCCACGGTGAACGTGCAGCACCTGGAGTCGCTCGGCGACGTCGTCCACACGATCACCGGGGTGCGCCAGCGGGAGACCGTGCCGGACGAGGTGGTGCGCCGGGCCGAGCAGCTCGAGCTCGTCGACATCACGCCGGAGGCTCTGCGCAGGCGTCTGGCGCACGGCAACGTCTACGCCGCGGAGAAGGTGGACGCGGCGCTGGCCAACTACTTCCGGGTGCCGAACCTGATCGCGCTGCGCGAGCTCGCCCTGCTGTGGGTCGCCGACGAGGTGGACGTCGCGCTGCGCCGGCACCGCACCGACCGGAATATCACCGACGTCTGGGAGACGCGCGAACGCGTCGTCGTCGCGCTGACCGGTGGGCCGGAGTCGGAGACCGTGCTGCGCCGCGCCGCGCGGATCGCCAAGCGCGCCGGGCAGGCCGACCTGCTGGCCGTGCACGTGCTGCGTGGCGACGGTCTGGCCG
>JAKDNL010000712.1 GCA_030451825.1 Pseudonocardia sp.
GGCCCCCACAACACCATCGAATGGATCTTGCCCGCCTCCAGCGCGCGGCGCAGCCCCGGGTCCAGCGCGGTCAGGCCGGGAGCGCCGAACACGCGGGTCGCGGGCGCCCCGCAGTCCGGGCAGCGCGCCGCGGAGGCGGACTCGGCCATCGGCCGGACCTGCTCGAACTCCCCGCAGGCCGGGCAGCGATGGGCGTAGGTCGGCACGGCGGCTCCCGGCGTCCGGTCAGATACTGTCAGATGGAACTATGTCGATCGGCAGTAGTCCGGTCAAGCGTCGAGACGGGCGAGCACGTCGAACTCCAGCCCTTCCGCCCGGGCCAGGTACACGCTCTGACGGAGGTGGTTGTGGCGCAGCGAGACCTCACCACGGGGGCTGTCGTAGGTCAGCGACCCGGCCGCGCCGCACAGCGCGTCCAGATCGGTGGATCCGGCCCGCTCGGCGAGCCGGGCCAGCAGGGTGAGCCCCTCGAAGCAGGACTCGGCCAGCGCGCCGGCGACCGGCGCTCGCGCCCCGAACTTCTCGGCGTAGCGGCGGGAGAACTCCAGCGCCGAGGCCGTCGGCAGGGTCTCGAAGAACCCGGCGGAGGCGTAGAGCCCGCGGGTGGCCTCGGACCCCGTCGCGAGCAGCATGTTCTCCTCCATCAGCGGGCTCAGCCGCAGCAGGTGCCGGTCCGCGCCGGTCGCGGCGAACGCACGGTTGAACCGCACCGCGTCCGACCCGACCAGGAACATCAGCACGCCCTGCGCCCCCGAGCGCAGCACCGCCTCGAGCGCCGGGCCGAAGTCCTCGGTACCCAGCGGGACGAACACCTCGTCGAGCACCCGCACGTCCGGCGTGCGGCGTGCCCAGCTCCGCGCTGCCCGCGCGGAGACCCGCGGCCACACGTAGTCGTCGCCGAGCACGCACCATGTCCGCACGCCGAGCTGGTCGGACATCCAGCGCAGCGCCGGCAGCACCTGGCGCTCCGGGGTCTCGCCGGCCAGGAACACCCCCGGCGTGCGCTCCCCACCCTCGTAGAGCGGCGAGTAGACGTAGGGCACGCGTCCCTCGACGACCGGCGCGACGGCTTGGCGGACCGCGGAGATGTGCCAGCCGCTCACCGCGTCCACCGCGCCCGCATCGATCAGCCCGGCGACCTCCGCGGCCACCGCGGCGGGCGCGCGGCCGCCGTCGACGGGCCGCAGCCGCACCTCCCGGCCGAGCACTCCCCCGTCGTCGTTGATCTCGCCGGCGGCCAGGTCGCCGCAGGCCTCGCAGGCCGGCCCGAACAACCCGGCCGGGCCGCTGCGCGGGACGACGAAGGCGACGTCGAGCGTGGCGTGCACCGTCGTCACCTCCGCCCCGAACCGCTTCGAGACGACAGTGTTTACGATGACAGCGTGCCCGTCACTACTCCGGACGCCGGGACCGCGGGATTCCGGTGAGCCCCGCCGAGCCACACGTCGACGCCCCGGCCGCGTCGCGCCTCGGCTCCGCGGCGGAGCCGTGCACCGACAACTCGGCGGAGCCGCGCATCGACACCGCGGCGGCACTCGGCCGCGCCGCGCACCGGGTGGAGCGCCGCATCGACGATCTGGTGCGGCCGCCGCACGGCCCTGGCCTGGACGCCTGGCGGGTGCTGGACCTGCTCGCCGACGGCGACGGCCACCCGATGTCGGAGATCGCCGGGCACGCGATGGTCCCGGCCCCGACCCTGACCAAGATCGTCGATCGCCTGGTGGAACGCGGACTGGTCTACCGGCGTCCGGACGAGATCGACCGCAGGCGGGTGCTGGTGCTGATCGCCGCCCGGGGCTGGACGCTGCACGGTGAGCTGGCCCCGCGGGTCGCGGCCGTGGAGCGGGAGGTCCGCGACGCCCTCGGCGCCGACGCCGCGCGGGTGCTCGCGGCGCTGGCCCGGCTGTAGCCGCCGCGGACCGGACGGGTCCGCCCCCGTCGCGGTCGGGCTCCGTCAGCCCCGGACGCCGGCGAGCAGCTCCGCGGAACGGAGCCTGCCCTCCAGGGTGGACGACTGGTGCGCGACGATCAGCTCGTCGGCGTCGGCCAGCTTGGCGAAGTCGTCGAGGTACTCACCCACCGTGTCGGCGGTGCCGACCGCGGTGTACTTGACCATCTGGTGCACCGGCGCGGACTGCGGGGAGTCGAGGATCTGGTCGGCCTGTTCCTCGGTCAGCGTGCGTCCCCCGGTCATCAGCATCTTCAACCGGGCCCGCTTGACGATCTGGAACTCCTGCTGCGCCTGCGCGTCGTCGTCGGCGGCGATGACGTTGAGGCCCGCGATCACGTACGGCTCGCTGCGCTGCTCGGACGGCCGGAACTCGGCGCGGTAGGCCGCGACCGCCTCCTCCAGCGCGTCCGGCGCGAAGTGGGAGGCGAACGCGTACGGCAGTCCGAGGGCGGCGGCGACCTTCGCGCCGAACAGCGACGAGCCCAGGATGTAGAGCGGGACGTTCGTGCCCTGCCCGGGGATGGCGTTGACCCCCTCGACCAGGGTCTGCTCGCCGAGGTATCCCTGCAGCTCCTGCACGTCCTGCGGGAAGGTCTCGGACGACCGCGGGTCCCGCCGCAGCGCACGCAGGGTCTTCTGGTCGGTGCCCGGCGCGCGGCCCAGCCCGAGATCGATGCGGCCGGGGTGCAGCGTCTCCAGCGTGCCGAACTGCTCGGCGATCGTCAGCGGCGCGTGGTTGGGCAGCATCACCCCGCCCGAGCCCAGCCGGATCGTCGAGGTGTGGGCCGCGACGTGCCCGATCAGCACGCTGGTCGCCGAGGACGCGATGCCGCGGAAGTTGTGGTGCTCGGCGTACCAGACCCGCCGGTAGCCCAGCTCCTCCGCGCGCCGGGCCAGGGCCACGCTGTTCGCGAGGCCGTCGGCGACGGACTCGTCCCGGCCCACCGTCGCGAGGTCGAGGATCGACAGGGGCAGCGACACCGCCACGTCCTTTCTCATCGACCGGTCGGCTCGTGGAGGACGACCCGCCCTGCACTGCAGCGGAGCAGCTGCTCCGCTGCATCAGACGCTACCATCGCCACCGGAGCAGCCGCTCCGCAGGAAGGTGAGGAACGGATGCCGCCAGGCCGCCCAGCCCGTCGCCGTCAGCGCACACACCAGCCGAGGACCGCACACA
>JAKDNL010000112.1 GCA_030451825.1 Pseudonocardia sp.
GGTCGAGGCCCAGATGGACGAGGTCGGCACCACAGCAGTCTATTACCCGGGATTCCGTGCATTATCCCGGCTGATAAAGATCGTCTCCGCAGCGAGAGGTTGGTGTTCGTTCGCCGGTCCCGCGGGGCCGCCACCCGCCCCGAGAAGCGAGCCGCCACCCGACCCCTTATGCCCGGCGCGCTGGCCAGCGCTGCTCTGGCGGGCTCGCCGATGCCACGGACGTCGCGCTCCGCTGCAGGGCCTCAGTCACGCGTACATCGTTGGCCGACTCCCCGATTCGTTGGAGCTTCTGCCAAGGCAGGCGTACGCCGGCCAGCGCCTTGCCGATCGACTGGAGCACCACCACGTACATCATCTGCCGATAGAGGACCTGCTGGGCCGGTAGCCAGATAAGGTCCCGAATAGGCTCGCGCTCGAGCCGGAACCCGATCACTGCGGCCAGGAACTGAACCGCGTTGACGGCCAGCCAGACCAGCACCGTCGTCCCCGTGTCGAGGAATAGCAGGCCGTACACCAGGAAGAGGTCGATCAGGGGAGCGAGCAGCTGGGAGAGCACCTGGAAAACCGCGAGGTTGACCAGGGCGAGCCGCCCGAAGCGCCCCGCGGGTCCGCGACGGATGACCGTCGCGCGATGCTTCCAGATTGTCTGGAGCATGCCGTAGTTCCAGCGCAGGCGTTGCCGCCACAGATCCGCGAGCGTGGTCGGCGCCTCGGTCCAAGCGCGTGCTCGAGCCTCGTAGACGACGCGCCACCCGACGCAGGCGATCGCCATGGTCAGGTCTGTGTCCTCGGCCAGCGTGTCGCTCTTGAGCCGACCCGCGTCGAGCAAAGCGCGACGGCGGAACGCACCGATCGCTCCGGAAACCGTGGAGATGCAGCCGAGGAGATCATGGGCACGGCGCTCCAGGTTGAAAACGACCACGTACTCGATGTGCTGCCATCGGGCCAACAGCCCCGATCGGTTCGCCACCTTTGCGTTGCCGGCTACCGCGCCGACCGCCGCATCGGCGAACGGCTGCACGAGCAGGCGGACAGTGCTCGGCTCGAACACGGTGTCGCCGTCCATCATGACGATGATGTCGTGTCTCGCGCTGCTGGCACCGGTGTTGAGTGCCATCGCCTTCCCACCGTTGGGCTGAGTGATCACCCGAACGTTCGGAAGTCGTAGCGCGCGGACGATGTCGGCAGTGCCGTCGGTGGATCCATCGTCGACGACGATCACCTCGACCGGATGATCGCTGGCGACGAGGGAGCGGACCGTCGCGGCGATGCACTCCTTCTCGTTGTATGCCGGGACGACCACCGAAACGGGCTCGGTGACCGTCCCGCCCCACGACCAGCGGCGCGGAGACCGCCGCCGCGCACTCCAGATGGCGAGCGCTGTCGTGAGGACAAGCCGGAGAATGACCAAGGCACCGGCAAGCAGAAGCAGCCACTTCAGCACGGCGACTGTCGTGGTCGCGACCCCCACTGTCACGACCATGAGGCCGCCCAGCGCGGCGTCGCGGAATAGGGCCGGGGTCCCGGCTGGTGGTAGGCCGGTCGCGTCGGTCAGCGTGGCGAAGCGATAGCCCTTCGCCTTCAGAAGCGGGATCAGGCTGTCCAAAGCCGCTACCGTCTGCGACCGGTCGCCCCCCGCATCGTGCAGCAGCACGACACCTCCCTCACCCGCCTGCGGCGTCGCCGCACGCACGATCGCCTCAATACCGTCGCGCCGCCAGTCCAGACTGTCGACGTCGGACAGCGCCACGACGTATCCCAGCGTCCCGACGTGCTTGAAGACGTCGAACTGGACGCTGCGCACCGCGGTGTTCGTCGACGAGTAGGGCGGACGCATCAGGTAGCTGGTCTCACCCGTGGCCCCGGCGAGCGCGAGCTGCGTGAGCGACAGCTCCCGCTCCACCTCATCGGGGGTCAGGCGGGCCAGCTCGGCGTGACTGAACGTGTGCACGCCAAGCTCCGATCCCGAGGCTTGGATGTCACGTGCGATATCGGGGTGCCTGGCCACCATCGACCCAACGACGAAGAAGGTCGCGGGAACGCCGTGTCTGTTCAAGACTTCGAGAACGCGCGGCGTCCAGGTCGGATCCGGCCCGTCATCGAAGGTCAACACCACAGTACCGGGAGCGGTTCGTCGGGTGCTGACGCCGTTCCGGAGGTCGATGATCGGCCCTCCCGTGCGGACCTCCTCGGGTACGCGATCGATCGACCCGAGATCGCTTGGTCCGCGCTCGTCGTGCCCCCCAGCTGCCCTGACGAACCCATCGACGACGACCATGCAGCAGAACATCGCGAGGGCAGCGATGACCGATCCCCAGGCGATACAGCGGCGGGTGGACGAAGCGGCGCCGCCGGGACGCGGCGCCGCCGGCCGTGTCGGTCGGTGCCGGCTCACCGCGCCGGTGTTGACTTCGGAGCGACCGAGATAGCCGCGCTCGACGCCGCGTTCTGGGGCGCGACTCCGCGGCCGGTA
The DNA here is from genome assembly GCA_030451825.1 of Pseudonocardia sp. Lineage (GTDB taxonomy): Bacteria > Actinomycetota > Actinomycetes > Mycobacteriales > Pseudonocardiaceae > Pseudonocardia. The sequence goes on from JAKDNL010000112.1 coordinate 2,474, forward strand.
TCGGCCAACGGGTTCTCCGGGTGAATGGCCAGGGCAATCACGGCGGAAACGATGTAGCCGACGGCGCCGATCGCCACGAGGCAACCCAGGATGCCCAGCATGCGACGACGCCGGCCGCTGTCATCGACGAACACCGGGGAGACCACAGCGACGGCCTGCGTCACGCTGATGCCTCGGTCGACAGGGAGCGGCTGCGGTCCGACGACGGGATGCGGACGGCATGCGGTACCTGCCAGGACCAGGGGTGCGCGAGGGCCGGCCGGGAATCCCGACCGGGCGCTGCCCGCGTCCGCAGGGCGACATGTTGTGACGACGGGCTGCTGCGGGCCAGCCGCCGCTTGCGCCGACCATCGGGGGTTGCGGTTCCGCGTCGGTGGGCGGTGAGTGCGTTGCGGAGCAGCGCGGGGCGGTATCGCTCGTTGACTCGGGATGTAGGACAGCGACGGAAGAACCTCCGTCGACGAGTCCACCCGCCGATGCCGGCCGTCATGTTCCGCCTCGACGCCGAGTCGCCCTCCGGCGCGGAACTGTTGCGACACCGGCGGTTCAACGGCATCCGCTATGACGATGCGGGTCGGCGTGCGGGGTGGCGTGCGGGGTCTGGGCAGCACGACCAACAGGGCCTGAGTATCGCAGTCCACTGGGTGAGATGCCCTTCTTTCCATGTTGCCATCAGGGAGCACGGACCGGCCGGCAAACCGGGGGGAGCGCTCAGTCCAGGTTCGCCGCGGTGTCGGTACTTGTTACCAACCAAGTCTCTGTCCGGGCTTCCGAAGATCATCTTCAGAAGGCACTCCGTCGCCCGCCGGTCCGCTGAGTCGCCAGAAGGTTCGGTTCTCGACATTCAGGTCGAGTACGGGCTGTGCGCAGGGGGGTGGCCGGATCGGGCGCCCGGTCGCCCTGTCCCGGGCGGTGCCCGTGTCGTAGTCAGGTCAAGCCCGCGTCGTGGACGGTCGCCAGTGCAGGGTCGGCTGCAGGACGATCGGTTCGGCTGGGGGCGGAGCGCCGGCCAGGCGTTGCAGCATGAGCTCGACCGCCTGGATCCCGAGTTGTTCGAGGGCCAGGTCGATGGCCGAGATGGGGGGGTCGTTGGCGCGGGTGTACTCGCTGTCGGTGAGGGCGGCGAGCATCAGGCCGTCGGGCACGGCGAGGTCAAGCTTGTCGGCGATCTGCGCGATCCCGGCGGCGAATCGGCTGGCGGCGGCGATGATGGCGTCCGGCGGCTCCGGCTCGGCGAGCACCGGCGCGATGAGCCGGGCGGCACCGTCGGCCCCCTCCCCCTCATACAGCGCGGCGTGCCGGGGCGGCATCCGGTGTCGCTTGGTCCAGGCCAGGTAGGCCTCGCGGGCGCGCCGGTTCCAGGCGTTGTCCTCGGTCCCGGTGAGCAGCATGATCCGCCGCGCGCCCTGGACGCGAAGCCGGTCGAGCAGGTCGGTGACCGCGCCGCGGTGGTCGAGCCGTACCGACCAGGCGAACTCCGGGCGGTCCGGGTCCTCCTCGACGGTGACGACGGGTAGGTCTCGGCGAATCAGTTCGCCGAGCACTTCGTCGCCGCCGTAGGGGTGCGCCACGATGCAGCCGTCCATCGGGACACGGCTCACCCGCGGGTCGAGGATGTCGGGGACGTGCACCAAACCGATGCCGTGGTCCAGCGCCGCGGTGGCGATCGCCCCGGACAGCCGGTTAAACGTCTCGGTGCCGCCGAGCGAGCCGTGCACCGCGTCCCGCGGCCGCAGGATCAGCCCGATCAGCCCGGAGCGGCCGGTGCGCAGGGAGCGGGCTACCGGGTTGGCGCCGTAACCCAACTCGGCTGCGGCGTCCAGGACGCGCTGCCGGGTTGCTTCGGAGACGGGGCGGCGCCCGGAGATGGCGTGCGAGACGGTGCTGATCGCCACTCCGGCGCGTTCGGCGACGTCGCGGATCGTTACCCGCGGTCGGAACACCTCGGCCAATGCCCGGCTCCATCCTTCCCTTTGCACTACACGCGCGAGGCATCTCGCCCGGCCTTGACTTCTCCGCGCCGTGAGTGGCACCTTAACCCCACTGCACAAAACGTTTTGATGATGGGGCGGATATGAGCCGTGCTTCCTCTGCTCGGGCGGACCGTGCGCCGCTGGCCGCGGCGGTGTGCCAGTTCCGCGGCGGCCCGGACGTAGGGGCGAACCTGCGTCGGATCGAGGAGCTGGCCGCCGAGGCCGCTGGCGCGGGCGCGCGCCTGGTCGTGTTTCCGGAGGCGTCGATGTACGCCTGGGATTCGACGGCCGACGAGCTCGCTGCTGCGGCGGCCGAGCACAGCGCGAGCTTCCTCGACGGCCTGTCCGCCGTCGCATCGCAGCTGCAGGTGACCCTGGTGGCCGGGATGTTCGTCCCCACGAACTCGCCCCGGCCGCACAACCGGCTGGTGGTGCTGGGACCGGACGGCGAACTGCGAGCGAGCTACGACAAGGTGCACCTGTTCGACGCGTTCTCCTGGCGCGAGTCGGACAAGATCACGCCGGGGCGGACCCGCGCCGACATGTCCGAGCTGTGCACCGTGGACGTCGACGGCCTCACGATCGGCCTGCTGAACTGCTACGACCTGCGGTTCCCCGAGATGGCCCGGGCCCTGGTGGATCGGGGCGTCGAGGTGCTGATCGTCAGCTCGGCCTGGGTGGCAGGGCCGCACAAGGAGATGCACTGGGAGATCCTGCTGCGGGCGCGGGCCATCGAGAACACCTGCTACGTCCTGGCCGCCAGCCAGCCCCCGCCCGCCGCCGCGGGCCTGAGCATGATCGTCGACCCGGTCGGGGTGGTGGCCGCGACCTGCGTCGGCGTGGAAGGCACGGCGGCGCACCGACTCGATCCCGCCCACCTACGGCACGCCCGCGAGACCGTGCCGTCGCTGCAGCACCGCCGCTACGCGGTCGCCACGGCGTACGACGGGCGTCGCGTCACCTCCCTGTCCCGTATAGCCGGAAGCTGACCATTCGGAGGTTGTGGCAATGACGGATCACTCCGCTATCTCGGGAGCTGCCCCGGCGGCCCCCCGCCGCTCGCCGCGCCGCAAGGTGGTGGCCTCGGCCGCGCTGGGCCAGTTCGTCGAGTGGTACGACTTCGTCATCTACGCCTACACCGCGTCGGTGATCGCGACGCTGTTCTTCCCCCAGGAAGATCGGGTGGCGTCGCTGCTGGCGACGTTCGCGGTCTACGCGGTGGGCTTCGCGATGCGGCCACTGGGCGGCGTACTGTTCGGGCACCTGGGCGACCGCGTCGGCCGCCGCGGCGTGCTGGCCGCGGTCATCCTGCTCATGGGCGCGTCCACCGCGGCGGTCGGCCTGCTGCCCACCTACCAGCAGATCGGCCTGGTGGCGCCGATCCTGCTGGTGGTGTTCCGGCTGCTGCAGGGCCTGTCGGCCGGCGGCGAGGCGATGGGCTCCAACGCGCTGGTGGCCGAGCACGCGCCGCCCCCACGGCGAGGCCTCTACGTCGGGTTCACCTACTCGTTCGCGAACCTGCCCGCCATCTTCGCGGCCCTGTTCGTGCTGCTGCTGACCAACGTGCTCACCCCCGAGGTGTACCAGTCCTGGGGCTGGCGGATCCCGTTCCTGCTGGGCGGGGTGATCTCGCTGGTCGGCCTGTATATCCGTTGGCAGGTGGCCGAGTCCCCGGCGTTCGAGGAAACCCGGTCCTCGCGGGGGGTCGCCAAGGCCCCGATCGCCGAGGTGTTGCGCAGCCACCGGCGTCCGCTGGGCTTCGCGTTCAGCATGGCGGCGCTGTCCGGGTTGGGGTTCTACACCCTCACCGGCTACTTCTCCACCTACCTGTCCGAGGCGGTGGGCCTGAGCAAGGACGCCTCGCTGGTGTCCAATAGCATCGCGCTGACCGTCGCGTTCATCACCATGCCGCTGGGCGGGCTGCTCTCCGACCGCATCGGACGGCGCCGCACCCTGATGCTGGGCGCCGCGTTGAGCGCCGCCTTCGCCATCCCGGCCTACGTACTCGCCAGCGCGGGCACCCTCGGCACCGCCATCGCCGGCCAGGCTCTGCTCGCCTTCGCCCTCGGCCTGTTCTTCGGCCCGGTCGGGATCGTGTTCCTCGAGCTGTTCCCGACCCGGGTCCGCTACAGCGGCGCGGCGCTGGGCTACAACGCCGCCTACGTGGTGTTCGGCGGGACCGCCCCGCTGCTGGGCGTGTGGCTGGTCGCGAGCACCGGAAGCCTGCTCGCGCCGGCGGTCTACATGACCGTGGTGGCGGCATGCGTGCTGCTGGTGGCGCTGCGGCTCCCCGAGACCTACCAGCGACCGCTCCTGCACGACGAGGATACCGCCGATGAGCCGCACGCCGCACCGCCGGCGGCGAACACCACCGCAGCGACGACACCAGCAAAGACGACACCAGCAACGACGACCACCGCAAGGAGGCCGCGATGACCAGCCCGTCGACCAGCTCGACGCAGCTCACTGTGTCGTGCGTGCAGTTCACCGCCCGCGACGACGACAAGGACGGCACCATTCGTAAGTGCCTGGACCTGATCGACGTCGCCGCCGAGCAGGGCGCGTCGCTGGTCGTGCTCCCCGAGGTCTGGACCGGCCTGGGCTACTCCACCCCGGACCGGTACCGGGAGATCGCCGAGCCGGTGCCCGGCCCGGTGACCGACCTGCTGGCGAAGAAGGCACGCGAACACGACCTGCACATCATCGGGTCGCTCTACGCGCGCACCGCCGAGGGCCGCCACCACAACCTCACCCCCGTGATCGGACCCGACGGCGAGATCATCGGCAGCTACGTCAAGACCCACCTGTTCGACGCTCCGAACCGCACCGACATCCGCAGCGGCACCCGGGAATCGGACAAGGTGCAGGCTGGCGACGACCTGCCGGTGTTCCAGACCGGCCTCGGCTCCATCGGTGTCACGGTGTGCTCGGACCTGCGCTTCCCCGAGGTGTACCGGGTACTCACCCTGCGCGGAGCGCAGATCATCGTCTGCGCCTCGGCGTTCCTGAGCCCGCGGCTCGATCACTGGGAGTTCTTCATTCGGGCCCGCGCCGCCGAGAACCAGGTCTTCGTGGTCGCCTCGGGTCAGGTCGGCACCGAACCGGTCAGCGGCATCAGCTTCGTCGGCCGATCCATGATCGCCGACCCGTGGGGCACCGTGGTGGCGACCGCCTCAGACGTCGAGGGCGTGGTGACCGCGCACCTCGACCTCGGACTGATCGAGGTGATGCGACACCGATACCCGCTGCTGGACCAGCGCCGCCCGGAGCTGTACGGCGAGATCGCCCGCACCGTCGGCTAGACGGTAAGGCGGAACATCCGCCGTGGTGGCGTGCGGCACTGGGTTGGCGATCATGTGGTCGCTGGTCGTCGGGATGCTCGATGGCTGCTCCCGGCCGCGGTTCGTCCCGCGCACGCCGCTCCATCCGAGCGGCGCTCAGCGCTCTGCCTGAACTGCCGCGTCGAGCAGCACGTACGCAGCCTCCCAGGCGCGCACCCCGGCCTGGTCACCGCCCTCGACGAAGGCCGTCACGATCGCGCCCTCGATGAGCAGCATCAGGTGCGCGGCGAGTTGTTCGCGCCGCGACGCGGGCACGGCAGAACGTTCTGCGAGTTCGCGCAGCCAGCGCCGGGTGCGGTCCTTGTGCCGCAGGACCGCCACCTGCGCCAGTGGGATCGCCGAGCCGATCTCCACCGAAACGTTGATGTAGGCGCAGCCGCGGAACACCGGGCTGTGGAACCAGCTGTCGAGCGCGTCGAACACGGCCAGCGCTGGCACGACCTCGGTGGCGACGACCTCGGCCAGCCGGTCCTCGAACCACTGGAAGTGCGCGGCTTGGTGACTCCGGCGTGCTCGGCGACCTCCGCCATCGACACCGAGGTGATGCCGCGCCGGTAGAACAGGCCGGCCGAGCAGGTCAGAATCGGCTCACGGTTCTGCTGGCGCCGGCGCCTGGGGGCCGCCGCCGAGCTTGCCGCGCGCCCCCGGCAGCCTGCACGAGGTCGTTCATCGACTCCGGGTGCAGGACCAAGGTCAGAACCGGTTGCCTTTGCTGACCTTGCGCAGGCTCGGACCCTCGGCAATCCCAGCGGTGTCAAGCCGACACCAGGTGCGACGCAGCGCGATGACCGGGCACGGGATGCCGCCGGTTCGCCTGGCGGCCGGGCCCTGCGCGATCGCGTGCTGCTCTGTTGGTGTCGGGAGCCAGGCCAGATGCACGCCCGAAATAGGGTGACCAGCAAACACCATGGCCTTCGGGTCGCCACCCTTTGACGAGCAAGGACCCGACTGATGGCAGTGACTCAGCAGGAGATCGAGAGCCGGTTGTGGGCCGCCGCCGACGAGCTGCGCGTGGCGATGCCCGAAGCGCAATACTCCTCGGTCGTCTTCCCGCTGATGTTCTGGAAGTACCTGTCGGACACCTGGGATCACCACCACCAGGAGTTCCTGGCTGACAACGAGGGCCTGGACGACCTCTCCGCCGAGGAAGCCCACGAGATCGAGTACCGCGACTATCAGTCGTTCGAGATCCCGTTCATCCACCCCGGCACCGTCCAGCGGCGTCGCGCCTCCTGGACGTCCATCCTGGCCACCATCACCCAGCCCGGCCTCGGCCGGCGGGTCCGCGCCTCACTGCAGGCCATCGAGACGGCCAACCCTGACAAGTTCTCCCGCCTGTTCGGATCGATGACCTGGACCTCCGATGAGGTGCTGTCGGGGGAGGTGTTGGCGGCGGTCATGCAGGCGATGGACCGCACCCCGAAGATGCACGAGGGCAACATGTCCCACGACGTGCTCGGGGGGGCATACGAGTACCTGCTGAAGCGGTTCTCCGACGGGTCCGGCACCCGTGCGGGCCAGTTCTTCACCCCGCGCGAGGTGGTCGAGCTGCTCGTCGAGGTCCTGGACTCCAAGGGCTTCGAGTCGGTGTACGACCCGACGTGTGGGTCCGGCGGCATGCTCATCGCCTCCGCGAACCTGCTGAAGGCTCGCGGCGGGCGTGGTTACACCCTCAGCCTGCACGGGCAGGAGGCCGTACCGGACACCGCGGGTGTGGCACGCATGAATCTCTTTATGCACAACCTCACTCAGTTTCAGGTCGAGGTCGGCGACACCCTGAAGGACCCGCGCTTCAAGAATCCGGACGGTTCCGTAGCGCAGTTCGACGTGATCGTTGCCAACCCGCCCTACAGCCTGAAGTGGAGGCCCTGGACCAATGATCCCCGCGCCATCGGCGGGGTCGCCCCGCAGTCGTCGGCGGACTGGGCGTTCGTGCAGCACATGATCGCCAGCATGGACCCGAAGAAGGGCCGCGCCGGCGTCGTCTTACCCCATGGCGTTCTTTTCCGCGGCCTCCAGGAAGCAGCCATCCGCCAGCGCGTCCTGGACGACGACCTCTTGGAAGCTGTGATTGGTCTGCCGGCGAACCTCTTCTATTCGACTTCCATTCCGACCTGCATCCTCGTGTTCCGTGCCCCTGGCACCAAAGCCGAGGAGCGTCAGGACGGGGTGCTGTTCATCGACGCCTCCAAACGGTTCACCAAGGCCAAGAACCGCAACGTCTTGATGGAGGCGGACATCGCCGATGTCGTAACCGCCTACCACTCGAATGCCGAGTCCGACGGCAAGCCGGTCGACCCTGATGACAGCGACGGTGGACTCGCGGCGCGATTCGTCCTCACCACGGAGATCGCGGCGAACGGGTACGACCTCAACATCGGGCGGTACATCAAGCAGGCCGCCGCCGAGCCGGAAGACCTCGGCACCCTCATCGACGCCTACAACATCGCCCGAGCTGAGCGCCAGAAGACCGAGCAGCGCATGCTCGCGGTACTCGCCGCCGCGGGGATCGAGGGCTTCGATGAGTGATCAGTGGGTCGAGACGACTCTCGAGGACGCCTGTCGCTCGATCAAGAGGGGGAAGGCCCCGAAGTATCTCGATGAGGGACGCCTGGTGCTTAACCAGAAGTGTGTCCGTGGCGAGAATTGGATCGACTTTACTCTCGCGCGCCGAACCGACATCTCGAGGACGGTTCCCGAACCCGCTGACCTTCGAGTCGGGGATGTTCTCATTAATTCCACTGGCCGCGGCACGCTTGGCCGGGCTGCAGAAATACGCGAGCTACCCGAGCCTGCGACCGCCGACTCTCACGTCACCATTGTGCGTCCTGACCCGGAGCGCTTCGCGTTGGGATTCGCCGGTCTGGTGCTTTCAACACGCAAGGCGCAGTTGGAATCCCTGCAGACGGGGAGCACAAACCAGACCGAGCTGTCTGCCAGTAGCATCGCATCGGTATCCATCGCTCTTCCGCCAATTCCGGCGCAAGAGCGGATCGTCGAGGTGATCGGTGCGGTCTACGACCAGATCTCCGCACTCGACGCCGAGGCTGGCGTGCTGGCAGACGTGTATCTGGCAGCGACGTCCCTGCTCTGGCTCACTTCCCAGGGCGATGAAGCCGAGTCCAGGTCCCTCGGCGAGGTGATGTGCCTCGACGTCGTTCGGACACCGATGGAAGCGGGAACTACCTACCGTCTCGCCGGTGTGCTCAATTCTGGCAAGGGACTCGTGGACAAGGCGGCGTTCGACGGGGCAGATACCGAGTACACCGCGATGAATTTCCTTCGGGAGAATCAGGTGGTGATGCGGAAGCTGACTGCTTGGGAGGGGCCGATCACCGTGGTTCCTGCAGAGTTCACCGGCTTCGTGGCAAGTAGCGAGTTCCCGACCTTCACCCTTGCCAGGGACATCGCCCCAGGGTGGATGAAGCACGTCTGTCGGACACCTCGACTGTGGGCCGAGATGCAGAGCAGGGTGGTCGGGACCGTGCAGCGACGTAAGCGACTCAACCCCGACCAGCTCCTGTCGGTGGCGCTTCCCATCCCGTCCCGGACTGAGCAGGAGCGGGCGGCGGAGGCACTGGAGGCGATGGAGGGGCAGGTCGCTGTGATCCGCGCGGAGGCCGCTCGTCTCCGTGAAGTCCGGGCGCGGCTGCTGTCGGGGCTGCTGGACCGCACCATCGAGATTGAGTCCGCCGAGTTGGAGGTCTGAGCCGTGGCGAAGGGTATCCGGGAGCGTGCGTTCCAGAACCTGATGATCCAGTGGTCCCTCCCGGTGGGCTGGGGCTTCACAGCGGGCAGGTCGCTGCCGCGTCAGACGGCGCAGACGGTGGTCGTCGACCAGTTGAGGGACGCCATCGTCCGGCTCAACCCCGGGGTGATCGACGGGTTCGACGTGGACGCGGTGGTCGAAGAGATCGTCGCCACGGTCAACGCTGTGGAAGGCGGGCTGGTGCGGGCCAACGAGCAGGTGCTACGCCTGCTGCGCGGGCTTAAGGAGTTCCGGGACGCCGACGGCGTGTGGCACGCCCTGAGGGTCATCGACTTCGAACACCCGACCGCCAACACGCTGGTCGTGTCCGACGAGGTGACCATCACCGTCCCCGGCAAGACCTCCCGCCGGTTCGACCTCGTGTACTGGGTCAACGGCCTGCCCCTGGTCGTGGTCGAGGTGAAGTCACCGACTGCGAAGTCCGGGTGGGCCGACGCCGCCCGCGAGATCAACGACGTGTACGCCACCGAGTACCCGTGGTTCTTCACCCCCAACGTCTTCGTCGTCGCCTCCGACGGGTTGAAGCTGCGGTTCGGTGCCGCCGGCGCGCCCACGAACCTGTGGCAGCCGTTCCGGTCCACCGCCGACGACGAGAACCTGTCCGGGCAGGCCGACGTGCAGCGCTCGGCCGAGCTGCTGATGAACCCGGCCACGATCCTGGACATGCTCGCCAACTTCGCCCTGGTCGACACCTCCGGGGGCGGGGCGGACACGAAGTACCTGCCCCGCTACCCGCAGATGGAGGCCGCACACCTCATCCACGAGCGGATCCTGGAGGGCGGGTCGAAGGGCCTGATCTGGCACCACCAGGGGTCGGGGAAGACGCTGCTGATGGTGTTCGCCGCCTCGCTGCTGCTGGCCGACACCCGCACCGAGTCGCCCACGATCATCCTGCTCTCGGACCGGACCCAGCTCGTCCGGCAGACCTCCGGGGTGTTCACCTCCGCGATGGGGAGCGCCTACTTTCACGAGCCCGCCACCAGCCAGGAGTTGCGTTCCCTGCTGGCCGACGACGTGCGCGGCGTCATCTCCACGACCGTGCACAAGTTCGCCGACGCCGGCAAGAACCTGTCGACCCGGGGCAACGTCATCGTGCTGGTCGATGAGGCCCACCGCACCCAGTCCGCAAGGTCGAAGTCCCTGGCCGGGCAGATGCGCGCAGCGTTGCCGCACGCGAGGTTCTTCGGCATGACCGGCACCCCTGTCAGGAACCTCGCCACCGACACCTTCGCCCTCTTCGGTGAGGAGACCGACCCGGGCCGGGTGTTGCACCGGTACTCGGTGTCCCGGTCTCTGCTGGATGAGGCGACGGTCCCGGTCTTGCTGGACCCGCACCCGATCGCCTTCGAGTTGAACGACAGCGCGTTGCAGGCGGAGTTCGACCAGTTCGCCGATGACTTCGACCTCGACGACCCCGACCGCGAGGCCCTGTCCCGCAAGTTCGGGCGCCTCACCTCGGTGTTCGCCAACCCCGACCGCATCCACACGGTCTGCCAGGACATCGTGGACCACTACCTGGCCGGCGCCTACCGCAACGGCCTCAAGGCCCAGGTCGTCGCCTACAACCGTGAGCTGGCCGTGGCGTACACGGCCACGATCAACGAGCTGCTGGCCGGTTTCGAGGCGTCACAGGTGCTCGCCGAGGTCGGGAAGCATGACCGGATCACCGCAGAGGTGAACATCTCCGTCTCGGACTCCAAGGACGAAGATCCTGCCATGCGGGCGTTCCAGCTCTCGGAGGCCGAAGAGGAGGAGCAGAAGCGGCGGTTCCTCACCCCGGACGACCCGCTGTGTTTCCTGGTGGTGACCGCGAAGCTGATGACTGGGTTCGACGCCCCCAACGAGGGCGTCCTCTACCTGGACAAGCCGCTGAAGGCGCACACCTTGTTCCAGACGATCACCCGCCCGAACCGCACCTGGGTCTCCCCGACCGGGTTCGTGAAGACCTCCGGCGTGGTCGTGGACTACATCGGCCTGGCCGAGGAGGTCCAGCGGGCCGTCGTCGACCCCTCCTCCGAGGGGGCCGGCAAGGGTGGCGGGTTCGTCACCGACCTGTCCGAGCTGGTCACCGAGTTCCGCATCACCTTCGCCCGAATCGAAGACCTCCTCGCGGACGTGGACGGCCTGGACCTCACGGTCCACGGATACGAGTCCGTACGAGCCATCAACGTCTTCCTAGACGCCAACCCTGCTGGCGCCGCCGAGGTGTTCACCAAGGACTACCGGCTCCTGGCCCGCCTGTACCCGCTCATCAACACCGACAAGCGGATCACCAAGTACCGGGACGGCTTCGGGCTGTTCGGGTCCGTGTACACGACCCTGTTCAAGAAGTCCTCCGACGAGGAGAGGAAGGAACGGCTGGGCGAGCTGGGGCCGATGGTCCTGGAGATCATCAACGCCCACGTCCACTCCTTCTCCGTGGTCGCCTCCCAGGAGGAAGCCCTCGCCCTGGACGCCCAGGGCATCGCCGTCCTCAAGGAGTTACTGGCCCTCGTGCGCCCCATGCCCGACAAGGACGACGGCGAGGACAAGACGCCACCGTCCGCGGCGGAGATCATGGACCACATCAAGGCCGCCCTCGAAAAGGGCGTCGAACCGGGGTCCGCGAAGTACACCGCCCTCGCGGAGCGGATCAAGCTGCTACGGGACCGGATCATCCAGAACGCCCAAGACGCCCTGGAATTCCTGTCCGAAGCGCTCCGGGTCGCCCGCGCCATCGTGGACGCCGAGAAGCACCCCGACGAAGCCGTCGTCGTGCTGGACGACGACCACGTGGGTGTCCTGTCACGGATCATCCACGACCACGCACCATCCGGCCTCACCGTCACGGAACGGAACCTGGCCGAGGAGATCGACCAGGTGGTCACCCACACCCTCACCCGGTCATGGGACAACGCCGACGCGCGCAACCGAGGTGCCCGCCGCGCCACCGCCGCAGTCTTCCGCCGGTACATGTTGAAGCCGGTGGGCGAGCCCTATGACTCCACCGTCGCCTACATCGAAGCCCACTACCTCGTTGACTGACCCGAGCGCTGCGGTTGCTGCTCGCTGGTGACGTTCGGAGGTCCCATCGTTCAGGGCCTCAATCTGAGCCTGGACCACGGTGCCGACGACGAGCACTTGATCGGACCTCGGTTGTCGGCCCAGGCGGGCTGGCCACGTGGGCCGCGGCGACGTCGCTGGCCGGCGAACTGGGGGGCGGCAAGCCGAGCGGGCCGGATGTGGCGGTGGGCTCCACCTGACCGGGACCGGCCGCGCTGGGCGCCGACACCACAGCCCCCTCGATCATGTTCGGCGGTCGCTGATGTGGTCGGGCTCTCGAGCACCCGTGATCGCTGGCGGCACCGCTTTCCCCTGCTACGGCGGGCCTGACGGGGGAATGTCGCGGCCGCCTCCGACCACACGGGCGAGTGGCTCTTCACTGCTCGGGATCGGGTAGTCCTTCCCATTGTCGGGCGGTCGACGCGAACTGTGCCAGGGCCGCGAGGGTCGGGGCGCTGAGTCCGTCGAGCAGCAGCACCATCTCGCGGATGGCTGGTT